>JACUUT010000033.1 GCA_014859165.1 Dehalococcoidia bacterium | reverse complement strand
GATGCCGCCTGGGGGCCAGAATTTAATTATGCACATCACCGATGGAATTAAGAATGTTGGTGTCACGGTTGAGTATGCCCTGGAATTCTGTAGACTACAAGGGGTCGATTTGATAACCCTTGGCTGCGGCAGAGCGGTGAGGGCCTTCTATCCATATGGAGACGGCTGGGAGCTGTTGGGGACCTCCATGGACAAACTACCTCACGCAGTGGCAACTTTACTTAAGAGAAAACTGGTAAAGAGGAGCTAGACAATAAGCTATGAGCGTTAGAGTATGGCTCTCCGGTTCTTTGCGTCAGGCAAGTGAGGGTAAAGCGGAGGCAGAGGTGGTAGCCAAGGATATCGCTGACTGTCTTGACAAATTAGAGATTCAATTCCCCGGCCTGAAGGAGCGCTTATATGATGATAAGGGCGAGCTGCATCGTTTTATTGATATCTTCGTCAATCGCGAGAGTGTGCGCTCTCTTCAAGGGCTAGCTACACCACTAAAAGATGGTGATGAGGTGAGTATTCTACCCGCTTTTGCAGGCGCTTGAGCGAAGCGATTTATAAGTATTGGAATTGGTGCTAGGTAGATGCTTACTGAAGAAGAGAAGGAGAGGTACGATAGGCAGATAAGAATTCAGGGCTTCGGGTTAGAGGGGCAAAAGAAACTCAAGCAGGCCAAGGTCCTTATTGCAGGGGTGGGGGCACTGGGAACAGTGGTATCTACGTATTTAGGGGTAGCTGGGGTAGGATGTCTGCGAATTATAGATAGGGATGTAGTAGAGTTGAGCAACCTAAATCGGCAGATCCTTCTTTGGACTGGGGATATAGGAAAGGGGAAAAGTCAGTCAGCAGAAGAGAAACTTCGGAAGGTAAATCCCCATATTCAGGTAGAGGCTATAGCCGAGACAATAACTCAGGATAATGTTCTTAGGCTTGCAACGGGCTGTGATTTAATCCTAGATGCCGTGGATAATTATCATACTAGATACCTATTGAATATGGTCGCCCTGGAGAGAGGCATCCCCTTTCTTCATGGTGGTATTTATGGGATGGAAGGAATGATGACTACGATAATCCCGGGGCAAACAGCTTGCCTGAGATGCATTTTCCCTGAGCCCCCACCTCCAGCAATCAACCCTGTATTGGGGGTTATCCCCGGGGTCATAGGTTGCCTCCAAGCCTTGGAGGCGATAAAGTATATCACTGGAATTGGAGAACTGTTGACTAACAGGCTATTGATCTTTGATGGTATCGACTTAAGCTTCAGAGAGGTCAAGCTTAAGCGCAATCTCGAGTGCCCCGATTGTTCGTCTTTCAAGTGAGGGGCGAGTAAAGGTCTGTAAGGGATGAAATCCTGATTAAGGCTCTACTATTATAGGGGGTGAGCGAGATGATTATAGATGATCCGCAGGCCCAGTTTGTAATGTTGTTTTCCAGCAAGACCCTTTACGGTAACGACCCAGGCGCATACATAAAATACAAAGGGAAGCGGCTGACAAACAAGGAGTATCTGGAGCATTGGGGCAAGTGGATCATATTGGGTGAAAAAGAGAATTTTGAGGAGCTGGCTGCTATACTCGATCCCTACGTTGAACTGGGAATTATCCCTTGTTGTAAGTATGATCGATTTCCACTCGGGGAATTTAGTATGACAGAGTGCGTGATGTACGTTTTCTGTGATGATAGGGAGAAAGACAAGATATCGCAGATTCTATCCAGTCACGGAGCAACCACAAGAGCATGGGTCCCCGAAAGAGACGCGATCCAGGGGTGGGG
This sequence comes from Dehalococcoidia bacterium, assembly GCA_014859165.1. GTDB lineage: Bacteria > Chloroflexota > Dehalococcoidia > E44-bin15 > E44-bin15 > Kmv38. The sequence continues at coordinate 9,627 of JACUUT010000033.1, read as the reverse complement.
TCCCGGGGGGGTGTTCCTGGAGCGGTGGATTGAAGCACATGGTTATACAGGTGAGGTGGCTGAAGCAATTAGAGAGGATGCTCGCCGCATGATCGAAGAAACATATGGCGATGAAGATGCCGTGTGTTTTGGATGGAAACAAGGGGGGGGCCTGGAGACTGAGCTTCAATGATAGGCTCCTGCTGTCGGCAAGCTTAAGCGCCCCGATTGTTCATCTTTCAAGTGAGGGGCGAGTAAAGGTCTGTAAGGGATGTAATCCTGATTAAGGCTCTACTATTATAGGAGGTGAGCGAGATGATTATAGATGATCCGCAGGTCCAGTTTGTAATGTTGTTTTCCAGCGAGACCTATTACGGTAACGACCAAGGCGCATACATAAAATACAAAGGGAAGCGGCTGACAAACAAGGAGTTTCTGGAGCATTGGGGTAAGTGGATTGTATTGGATGAAAAGGAAAACCTTGAGAAGCTGGCCGCTGAACTTGATCCCTGCGTTGAACAGGGAATTATCCCTTGTTGTAAGTATGATCGAATGCCACTTAAAGAGTTTGATATGAAAGAGTGTGTGTTCTGCGTTTTCTGTGACGATAGGGAGAAGGACGAGATAGCGCAGATTCTAGCCAGTTTCGGAGCAACCTCAAGAGCATGGGTCCCCGAAAAAGACGTGATCCTGGGGTGGGCTCCCGGGGGGGTATTCCTGGAGCGGTGGATTGAAGCAAGTGGTTATGAAGGTGAGATGGCTGAAGCAATTAGAGAGGACGCTCGCCGCATAATGGAAGAAACATATGGCGATGAAGATGCTGTGTGCTATGGATGGAATCAGTGGGGGGCTTCAGAGTATTGAGCTTCAATAATAAGCTTCTGCTGTCGAGCAAGCTTGTCAGAGTATAAGATGAAGGTAAGCTAGATCAAGGCTCTACTATTATAGGTGGCGAGCGAGATGATCGTAGACAATCCAGAGGCCTATTACGTATTTCTGTTTTCTCAGGAGACCTTACAAAGTAATGACCCTGGCGCATACATAAAATACAAAGGGAAGCGGCTGGCAAACAAGGAGTTTCTGGAGCATTGGGGCAAGTGGGTCATACCAGGTGACGCGGAGCAGATGAAGAGACTAGCTATTGCACTCGATCCTTACACGGAGCAGGGGATTATTCCTTGTTGTAAGTATAATAGATCTCCAGATAAGGAGTTTGGTATGACAGAGTGCGTGTTCTGTGTTTACTGTGATGATAGGGAGAAGGAGGAGGTAAGGCAGATTATATCCAGTCTCGGAGCAACCCCAAGAGGATGGAGCCCCGAAAGAGATGTGATCAATAAGTGGAGGCCCGGGGGGATATACCTGGAGCGGTGGATTGAAGCAAAGGGCTATGAAGGTGAGATGGCTGAAGCAATTAGAGAGGATGCTCGTCGCATGATGGAGGAAAGATATGGCGGTGAAGATGCCATCGCCACTGGATGGGAGCAGTGGGGGAATTTAGAGTATTGAGCTTCAATTGATATTCTTCCTGCCAGTCCCTCATACTTTATCCCCCTTCTAATTACCTGTCAAAATGTCATCCACGAGGATTCCAGGCAACTCGCCTACAAAGAAATCGTTTAGCAATGCCCACCTATCATTCAGACCCTGAGTCCCCGACCTGTCGGGAAAGGGACTGAGGGGGAAGAATTTAGACCCTTCCCCCGATAAATCGGGGTCAGGGTGACAAAAGAAACAATCGACTATCGGGGTCAAGCGAGAATATTCCCCGACCTGTCGGGGTCACCCGGCGATGTAAGAATGGGGTAGAGGAGGCGAAAGATGATCCCCGTTAAACTCCGGCTCAGAAACTTCATGTGCTATCGAGAGGGGGTGCCGCCCCTTTCATTTGAAGGTCTCCATGTGGCCTGCCTTTGCGGCGACAACGGCAACGGGAAATCGGCGCTCCTCGATGCCATGACCTGGGCGCTCTGGGGAAGGGCGAGGGCAAAAACCGATGATGAGCTGATTCATCTGGGAAGGACGGAGATGGAGGTGGAGTTTGAGTTCGCTCTGGGCCAGGATCGCTATCGGGTGATCCGCAAGCGGTCGAAGCCCAAGGTTCGGGGAGTGGGCAAGACTCTATTGGAGTTCCAGCAAGCCACCCCGATAACATCGTCCGATAAATCGGACTCTCGCAAAGCGGAGTGGGGCTTCAGGTCGATCACCGGAAATAGCGTTCGCCAGACGCAGCGAGAGATCGAGAAAATCCTGCACATGGATTACGATACTTTTATTAACAGCGCCTTCCTCCTTCAGGGGCGCGCCGATGAGTTCACCACAAAGGAACCCCATAAACGCAAGGAGATCCTGGCCGATATCCTGGGGCTATCCCGCTATGATGAGCTCGAAAAAAGGGCAAAAGACCATGCCAGGGAAAGGGAGCGAGTTAAAAAAGACCTGGAGAGTGACATCAAGGATATAGACGATGAGCTAGCCCACAAGGGGGAATATGAAGCTCAGCTCCACGAGGTGAGGGAGGCAATCGCTGAATTGGAGAAAGAGGCAAAAAAGCAGGAGGGCAGGGTCAACACATTGGCAAGGCAAAAGAACGAGCTCGATTTGAAGAGGGAGCAACGGGAGGAGATAGAGGGCCGCATCAAACAGGCAAAGGACACAGTAATCTCTTTTGAGAATCAGGTTCGAGAACACCACCAGAAGGTGGAAAACTACGAAAAAGTGCTCCAGGGCTACCCGGAGGAGCTGGCTAAAACCCATGCCTGGCTGGGTAAGCTGGTCAAGCTGGAGGAGGAGCTGGGGGGAAAGAGGGATGCGGCTCAAGATGCCTCGAATCGAATCCACCATCTCACATCCACCAATGCCCGCCTCAAAGAAGAGATGAAAGAGCTCAAAGGGAAGCTCGACATGCTGTCCCAGGAGGTACGAGCCCCGATACATCGGGGGACTCCGCAAGGCGGAGAGGCGAGGTGCCCCTTATGTGGCACGGAATTAGGGGTGGAGGGGAGGAAGAGGATTATGGCGAACTATGAAGCCCAGGGGCAGGAGAAGGCCGAAGCCTTCCGCGCCAATGAACAGGAAGCAAGACGATTGGAGCCCCGATTTATCGGGGTGAGGCAGGTGATAGGCGAGCTGGAGAGGACGATAAGGGAGGGGCGGGCTCAGTGGGAGAGGCGAGAGGAGACCTTGCAGAAAGACCACACCGAGGCTGAGGTTTCCCTCCCCAAGGAAAGGGAGGCCTTGAAGAGGGCCGAGGAGGCTCTGGGGCGCTGGCGATCCGCTCATGAGGCCGATCTAAAGCGGCGAGAATCACTTAAAGCGGAGCTCGCCATCCTCCCTGAGCTAGAAGCTAGCCTGAGCATCGCTCAGCAAGAATTTGAGGAGCTAATGAGGCGAGCCGATGCATCGGCTCAGATGTTTGGGGCGATCCAAGAGAAGCTCCAGCGCTGTGCCTCCCTGGAGCAGAGCAGAAGGGAAAAGAGTGCCAATTTGGAGAATATGTCAAAGGAAGAGGGGATTTATGGTGAATTGGCAGCAGCCTTTGGCAAGAAGGGCATCCAGGCGCTCATCATAGAGACAGCACTCCCCGAGATCGAGGAGGAAGCGAACAGGCTGCTCGCCCGGATGACCGATAACAGGATGAATGTGAAGATGGAGACCCAGCGCGCCTATAAAACCAAGAAGGAAGAGCCCCTAGAAACCCTCGATATAAACATCTCCGATGAACTGGGCACCCGCCGCTATGAGATGTATAGCGGTGGCGAGGCCTTCAAGATCAATTTCGCCCTCCGCATCGCTCTCTCCAAACTATTGGCGCGGCGGGCGGGAGCGCCGTTGCCTACATTGATCATAGATGAGGGGTTTGGCACCCAGGACTCGAGCGGCAGTGAGAGGCTGGTCAATGCCATAAACTCCATTCAAGACGACTTTGAGAAGATTTTGGTCGTTACCCATATTGAGGAGTTAAAGGATGCCTTCCCTGTGAGAATCGAGGTGACCAAGACAGCGGGGGGCTCGATGATCGAGGTGAGCTAGAGATTGACAGCGGGCGTTTTTGCCCTTAATCTTTGCGCTGAGGAGGTTGAGATGGCAATCGAGGTAACGGTCAAGAAGACGGAGCCGATGACGGTAGCCTTCGTCTCCATGAAAGGGCCCTACACCCTGATGGAGGAGGCTTTTGGCAAGCTCTATGGCTGGATTAGGGAAAAGGGCTATATCCCTGCCGGCCCGCCGATGGGCGCCTATTTTAACGCCCCGGAGCAGGTGCCCCCGGATGAGCTTTTGTGGGAGATACGCTCCCCCATAGCGGGGGAGGTGGCCCCAAGCGGCCCCGATGAGCGGGGCCTTGGCGTCAAGAGGGTGGAGGGGGCAAAGGTGGCCGCCACCAGGCACAAGGGGTTCTTCGATCGGGTTGAAGCTACAATTCACGCGCTTGAGGGGTGGATCATGGAGAAGGGATACGAGATTGTGGGGCCTTCTGAGGAGGTCTATCTGAGCGATCCGGGGAGGACCCCTCCAGAGCAGCTCCTCACCGAGGTCCGCTTCCCGGTGAGGAAGAAGTAGGGGGCTGGGACTTTGCGAAGTGTGAAGCTTTTGGGCGAATGAGGCGCACAATTTGGGCAGAGGGCAAATGCCCGAGGGACGAAACCTCACGTTGTCGCACGTCAGCACAAACGAGTTTGTTCGCCACCTTTTTCCTTGATAGTTCTAAGTAGTTCAAAGATGAGATTACGCGTAGCTAAACCCCACAATTTTAGGCGCTCTCCGGTAGGCGTGTCGAAGCTGCCAATTTCTTCGTGAGTTGCCACAGTCCTAGATTTCAGCATGTCCTCAATGATGGCAACAGCTTCTGGGTCCGCTCTGTACCCGAATAGTCTCTCTATTCTTTGAAACCACCTTCCAGACCTTGCAGTTGGAGAGACCCAGTTTTTTAAGTCCTTCGAGGTTAGGTGGTCTATACCGATTGACCTAATGCGATTCTCTGAATCTTCACAGTTTGCGAACCAGTATTCTGCTAAAGCCTTGGTAAAGTCTTCTAAAGCTGCTGTTAAAAATGAAGCACATATTCCACCGATGAAGTTTGCACTTCTTTGTCTGTCAATATTTCTCACCCAATTGGACAGAGTCTCTGAGGCTTTGATCGTCCCGTCGCTAATCCCGTTGAAACCAGCAAGATAAACAAGGTTCACAGCACTTATATCCGTTGGAATTCTTGCATATTTATTCCAGATACCCCTCAAGGGCTCATCAAATTGCTTTGGAGATAGCTCCGCTTCACTCAAAACAACTTTTTTGTCTACATAATTTTCTAATTCCTGAATTGTATATTTATTAATCATAGAAGTCCTTGAAGAGCTAGATTCATGACGTCCACTAACAGCCAAATGCACGAACCATCGCCTTCGCCTAACAGCCATATAGACGAACTCTCGTTTCGCTCAATCTTGACCTGTGCCTATTATAGCACTTTTACAGCCCTATCTCCCCGGCGGTGCCCTTCATCGCCTCTCCGACACGGAGTCCGAGGCCGACAGGTCGGCCGACCTTCGGCCTGAATCGGACAAACCCTAGCTTCTCACTCCTCCCATTCGATCTTTTCCAGGGCCCAGGCGGCCTCCCTGCGCACGTCCTCCTTCTCGTCATTCAGCGCCTCGATGAGGGCAAGAACGGCGGACTTCGCATCACGACCAATCTCCCCCAGGGCAAAGGCGGCCTCCGCGCGCATCCTCTCTTCCTCCTCCTTCAGCGCCTCTATGAGGGCGGGCACCGCCGCCGCACCGAGCCTACCCAAGGCAAAGGCGGCATCCGTGCGCACGACAGAGAACTCATCCTTTAGCGCATCAATGAGGGCGGGCACAGCAGCCTCATCACCAATCATCCCCAGGGCATCGGCGGCAGCACTGCGCACATTCGGGTTACCGGACTCCAGCGCCTTGATGTATCTTTGAATCTCACTTTCGCTCACTGTTCGACCTCCCTTCTCGCGCAATCCGCTCAGGCTAGGCTTATGTATTATATCACTCTTACAGACCCAATTCCTCGGCAATCCCCCTCATCGCCTCAAGCCCCAGCTCAATGAACTCCTTAAGCTCAAGGCCGAGCTCGCTGCACTTTGCGATCTGCTCCCTATCTGCCCCTGCGGCAAATCTCTTCTCGCCAAAGCGCTTCATCAGCGACTTGGTGGTGAGCCCTTCAAGCTTTTTTTCGGGGCGAACCAGGGCGCCAGCAACGACTAACCCGGTTAATGGGTCAGCGCAGCAGATAGCCTTATCAAGCAGGGTTTTAGGGAGGAAGCCGTGAGCCTCATTGTGGCAAAGGATGGCGTGCGCCATTTCTTCGCTGGCACCAAGCTCCCGGGCGATGTCCGCCCCCAGCTTGCTATGGGCTGTCATATCTCCCTCGGTGAGCTCGACATCGATGTCATGGAGCAGACCGGTAAGCCCCCACTCCTCCTCGTCCTCACCAAAGCGCCTCGCCAGCGCTCTCATAATCGCCTCAGTCGCCAGCATATGGTTGATGAGGTTACGATTTTCAACATTTGCCATGATGGAGTCCAGTGCCTCATCTCTGGTCATTTTTCGCTTTTTCGCCCTCCACCATCCTCTTTATTTTGCCGAGGCTTAATTAGTCAGGCAAATGTCGGCATTGGTTCAGTGTGAGAAACCCATTCCCCAGTGATTATAGCCTATCAGCGGAGAGATAGCCAGTTCAGGCTACCGCTGTTGCCGACGCTTTGTCGCCAGCGTGCTTCGCCAACACTCCCCTCAGGTATTGCCCGGTGAAAGAGCCATTGTTTTGGGCTATCTCCTCAGGGCTTCCTGTGGCAATGATGTATCCCCCTTTATCTCCGGCGCCGGGGCCGAGGTCGATAATCCAGTCGGTGTTCTTGATCATGTCGAGGTGGTGCTCGATGAGGATCACGGTATTGCCCCAATCGACGAGGCGATGGAGCACCCGCAATAGGGCAGCGGCATCCTCAAAGGATAGCCCTGTGGTGGGTTCATCGAGGATGTAGAGCGTCCTTCCTGTGGCCCGCTTGGAGAGCTCTGTGGAGAGCTTCACTCGCTGCGCCTCACCTCCTGAAAGGGTGGTCGCCGGTTGCCCCAGCTTGATATAGCCCAATCCCACATCGCGTAGCGTCTCCAGCTTGCTTTTCACCTTTGGAAAATGCTCGAAGAACGAAAGGGCCTCTTCGACACTCATCTCCAGTATCTCGGCGATGTTCTTCCCTTTAAAGCGAATCTCCAGCGCCTCACGATTGTAGCGCTTTCCCTTGCAAACCTCGCAGGGAACGGTGACATCAGGCAAGAACTGCATCTCGATCTGGATATAGCCCTCGCCGCGGCAGGCCTCACACTTGCCACCCCTGACATTGAAGGAGAAGCGCCCCGGGGGATAGCCTCGCATGCGAGCCTCAGGAACTGTGGCGAAGAGCTCGCGAATCGGGGTGAAGGTGCCGGTGTAGGTTGCCGGGTTGGAGCGCGGGGTGCGCCCAATGGGCGACTGGTCGATGTTGACCACCTTATCGATATGCTCCAGCCCCTCGATGCCATCGCAGTCTCCGGGACGCTCCTTGGCATTATAGAATATCTGCGCCAGCTTTTTATAGAGGATATCACTGATGAGGGTGCTCTTGCCCGACCCTGAGACGCCGGTGATGCAAACGAACCTTCCCAGGGGGATATGGACATCGATATTCTTCAGGTTGTTCTGGCGCGCCCCCCTGATCACAAGCTCCTTCCCCGAGCCGGGGCGGCGCCTTTTAGGAAGGGGAATCTCCTTTCGCCCACTCAAATACTGACCTGTTATGGAATCGGGGCAGTTCATAATGTCGGTGATATTTCCCGTGACCACGATCTCTCCCCCGTGCTCCCCGGCGCCGGGGCCCATATCGATGATATAGTCGGCGGCGCGCATCATCGCCTCATCATGCTCCACCACCAGGATGGTGTTTCCCAGGTCTCTGAGCTTTTTCAGGGTCCCGATGAGGCGATAGTCATCGGCGGGATGCAGTCCCACCGTGGGTTCATCGCAGATATAGAGCACCCCCATGAGCCCACTGCCGATCTGGGTGGCGAGGCGAATTCGCTGCGCCTCACCGCCGGAGAGGGTGCTTGAGGGACGGTCGATGGTAAGGTAATCCAGCCCCACGTCCCTGAGGAAGCCGAGGCGGGCGCGGATCTCCTTGAGGATCTGGCGGGCGATAATAAGCTCGCGCTGGCTGAGCAAGGGCTTTCTCGTCCCCATGCCACCTAGAAGGTCGATCCATTCCATTGCCTGCTCAGTGGACATCGCTGTCACCTGAGCGATGTTCTTGCCTCCAATGGTTACCGCCAGGGACTCTGGCTTCAGTCGCTGTCCCTGGCAAGCGGGGCAGGGGTGGGAAGACAAATAGCGCTCGATTTCCCAGCGGGTATGCTCGGACTCTGTCTCCCGGTAGAGGCGCTCCAGATATGGGACCACCCCCTCGTAACCGGTGAAATACCCCCGAACCCGTCCATAGCGATTACGATACCTAACAAGCTCCCCCTCCTCCCCGTAGAGGATGAGGTTAAGGTAGCGCTCGCTCAGCTCTCTAACAGGAGCATGAAGCGAGAAACCGTAGTGGCGCGCCAGGCTCTCGAGCTGGCTTGAGTGCCACGAAAACCACCCCCACGGGCGGATGGCACCCTCAGCTATGGAGAGTTCTTTATTAGGAATGACAAAATCGGGGTCGATCTCCATCTTCACCCCAAGCCCACTGCAAGCGGGACAGGCACCGTGAGGGCTATTGAAGCTGAAGGTTCTGGGGGCGATCTCCCCCAGGCTGATGCCACAGCGCACACAGGCAAAGTGCTCCGAGAAGAGTAGCTCCTCGCCATCAACAACCTTGACCAGCACCACCCCAGCACCCAACTTCAAAGCAGTCTCCACAGAATCGGCGAGGCGACCTTGTTGCTCCCGCCCCGCTGTGATCAGCCGATCTACCACTGCCTCGATAGTATGTTTCTTATACTTGTCCAGGTCGAAATCCTCGGAGAGGTCGTGAATGTGCCCATCGACTCTCACCCGCACATAGCCTGCCTTCCTCAGATCCTCAAAAACCCCTTGATGCTCCCCCTTGCGATCCTTGATCAATGGGGCCATGATCATGATCCTGGTTCCCTGTGGGAGCTCGATAAGGGCATCAACGATCTGCTGCACCGTTTGCTGTGAGATCTCCTGCCCACAATTGGGGCAATGGGGGTGACCAACCCGAGCAAAAAGGAGCCTGAGATAGTCATAGACCTCGGTTACCGTGCCCACTGTGGAACGGGGATTCCTACCAGGACCCTTTTGGTCGATGGAGATAGCGGGGCTCAGCCCCTCAATATAGTCGACATCGGGCTTCACCATCCGACCGAGGAATTGGCGGGCATAGGCAGATAGGGATTCAACATAACGACGCTGCCCTTCAGCGTAGATGGTATCAAAGGCAAGCGAGCTTTTCCCCGAGCCGGAGACACCCGTGATCACCACCAGCTTGTCCCTTGGGATGATGACATCGATATTTTTGAGGTTATGCTCTCGCGCCCCTTTAATAAATATTGAATCTAAGGGCATGGCCTCTACCTCCAGCTGGCAATATTTCATTGTAACATGAGATAAAAAGCCAAACAAGGGATGTATAGT
>JACUUT010000032.1 GCA_014859165.1 Dehalococcoidia bacterium | reverse complement strand
CACGCCTCAGTTGAACCCTGTCAGCATTTCGGGCTATCACATGCGAGAGGCGGGCGCTACCGCTGCGCAAACGCTAGCTTTTACACTTTCGAATGCGATTGCCTATTTCCAGTTGGGTGTTGATGCCGGGCTGGATGTGGATAAGTTCGCCCCTCAGATGACCTTCTTGACGCTGGGTGGTAGCATGGAGTTCTACAAGGAGATAGCGGTGCGGAGAGCAGAGCGGCGGATGTGGGCTAAGATAATGAGGGAGAGGTTTAAGGCAAAGGATCCCAGGAGTTGGGTACAACGGAACCCAGGGGTTCTTTTCCTAGCCAGTGCCACTACGGCACAGCGCCCCCTGAACAACCTGACCCGTGCTGTTGTGGGAGGTATGGCCTCTGGTATGGCGGGATATGCCCCGGCCCCTGCTCCTCCCTATGACGAGCCTCTGGGATTGGGCTGGAGCCTGGAGGCGCAGCAACTGATGGAGGATGCCATGAGGGTCCTGATTTGTGAGGTAGGGATAAGTGATGTGATTGATCCCTTTGCTGGCTCCTACTTCATGGAATCGCTCACAGATCAGATCGAGGAGGAGGCGTGGGAGATCATCAACAAGATCGATGAAATGGGTGGTGCCGTGGCTGCCATCGAGAACGGGTATTATCAGCGGGAGATCGCCAAGAGCGCCTACGAGTTCCAGCGGCAGGTGGAGACCGGGGAGAGAATTATAGTCGGGGTGAATGCCTTTCTGGGTGAGAAGGAGCTGGAGGTGACTACCAGCAGGCTGGTAGCTCATCCCTATGATCCCAAGAAGAGGGAAGAGGCGGAGCAGAGGCAGTTGGCTAATCTGGCCCAGGTGAAGCGGGAAAGGGACAATAAGGCGGTGAAAGCCAGCTTGAAGCGACTGAAGAAAGCTGCCCAGGATGAGAGCGTAAATCTCATTCCTCCCCTTATGGAGTGTGTCAGACTCTACGCCACAGAGGGGGAGATGTGTGGTACTCTGAAGGAGGTATTTGGGGAGTATAAAGCCTATGGCGCTGTCTAAGCTGAAATGAAAAGATAGCTCGGTTCAATTAACTTTCGAAAGGGGGATTTAAAATGGCAGTAAAAGGCCCTTTAACCGGTGTGAGGATTGTTGACCTCTCACAAGCACATGCCGGTCCTTATGGGACCCAAATTCTGGGGGATATGGGAGCGGAGGTGATCAAGGTCGAGACCCCAGCGGGCGATCTTGTAAGAATGCCCCTATTCCCAGGCGGGGGTTATTATAACCTGGCTCTCAATCGAAACAAGAAGGGTATTGTGCTCGACCTATGGACCAATTCAGGGAAAGAGGCTTTTTATGACCTGGTTAAAATATCGGACGTGGTCTTCGACAACTTTAGAGTTGGTGCAACGAAGAGGTTAGGCGCTGATTACGAGACCCTGAAGCAGATCAATCCTAGGATCATCTCCGCATCCATTAGCGGCTACGGCTCCTCTGGTCCCTACGCGGAATTCCCCTCTTTTGATGACATCGCTCAAGGAATATCCGGGATGGCCAGCCTTTGCGGGGAGCCCGGTGGAGCGCCAATGAGGTCAGCGGCGGCGATCGCCGATGTCTCCGCCGGCATCTTCTGCACCTACGGGATAGTGATCGCTCTCTATGAGAGGGAAAAGACCGGGGTAGGGAGGAGGATAGAGGTTAACCTGCTCGATTGCTGCATGGCACTTCTGGATAATATGTTCCAATTCTATTTTACCTCTGGGAACGTCCCCCCACCCCAGGGCACGAAGCACCCGCTGATGCCCCTTTTGGGATACTTCAAATGCAAGAATGGTTACATCGCGGCAGGTCCATCCTGGCCGAGGATATGCAGGGTGCTAAACAGGGAGTGGATGATCGATGACCCTAAGTTTAAAGATATGGGCAGTAGGATGATGAACAAGAAGGAGCTGGAGGAAGCGCTAGAGGAAGCCTTTCAAGAAGCAAACGTGGAGGATTGGCTGGACCTGATGCGGGTAGAGGACATGCCCGTCGGCCTCGTAAATACCCTGGATAAGGTGATAGAAGACCCTCAGGTGATCCACAATAAGGCAGTGGTCGAGATGGAGCATCCTGAGTATGGGAAGATGAGGGCTGTCGATTGCCCCATAAAAATGCCTGGCGCGGTCGAAGGGGAATATACCCCTCCGCCATTATTGGGAGAGCATACCGAGGAGGTGCTTAAAGGGATCCTCGGCTATTCCGATGAGAAAATAGCGAGGCTCAAGAAGGAGCAAGAGGAAAACGCCGAGGAGATGAAAAAACATGTGCGCAAAATGATAGGTTAAAGGGAACCTCGTCTATTGCGATGAGCGAAGAGGAATTTCCTTCTGCGCTACACTATATTCAAAAAAAGGAGGCTTCATGGCTGAGGAGAAAAGGATAAGGGTTTTAATGGCAAAGCCTGGACTTGATGGCCATGACCGAGGGGCCAGGGTGCTGACCCTGGGGTTAAGGGATGAGGGGCTGGAGGTGATCTATACCGGGCTAAGGCAAACCCCTGAAATGATAGTGCAGGCAGCGCTTCAGGAGGATGTGGATGTGGTGGGATTGAGTTGCTTGTCTGGAGCTCATAAATACCTGTTCCCGGCAGTGGTGGAGCAGCTAAAGGCGAAGGGGGTGGAGGATGTGTTGGTCATTGGAGGGGGCATTATCCCCAAGGAGGACATCCCCTTCCTCATGAAGAAAGGGGTTAGCGCTGTCTACGGTCCGGGAACCTCGATTAAGGAAATCGCTAACTGTATTAAGGGGAAAGTGAAGAGGAAGTAATGGAACTTGTAGAGAGCATGCTTGCTGGGAGCGAGCGGTCCCTGGCACGGTTGATCACATTGGTGGAGAGGGAGGCTCCTGAGGTACCGGAGATAATGAGCCAGATCTATCCTCGCCTGGGGAATGCCTATTTTGTGGGCTTCACTGGCCCCCCGGGAGGGGGCAAGAGCACATTGGTGGACCGCTTGACAGCGGTGATGAGGGCGAGGGGCTTTTCGGTGGGGGTCGTCGCCTGTGACCCCTCGAGCCCCTTTTCAGGAGGCGCGGTGCTGGGCGATCGCATCAGGATGCAGCAGCACTATCTGGATAAGGGGGTCTTCATCCGTAGCATGGCCACCAGGGAGAGTCGGGGAGGGCTTTCTCGTGCGGCTCATGGGGTGCTTAAGCTTATGGATGCCTTTGGCAAGGACTTCGTTCTGGTGGAAACAGTGGGTGTGGGGCAGACAGAGCTGGATATTATGGATGCTGTGGACACCACGGTGGTGGTTCTCGTCCCCGAGGCGGGGGATACCATCCAGACAATGAAGGCCGGGCTTCTGGAGATCGCCGATATATTTGTGGTCAACAAGGCTGACCGGGAGGGGGCAGATTACCTGGTCATGGAGCTGAAGCAGATGCTCCAAATGAACCCCAAGCAATCCTGGTGGCAGGTCCCGGCGCTTGCCACACAGGCAACTAATGACATCGGCATAGAAGAGCTTTATCTGGAGATCGAAAGGCATCGAGAGGCGCTTCAAGGAGCAGGGCGACTCTCCCTTCATCGCCAGGAGCAAAGGAGGAGGGAATTTATCCAAACCATCGAGCAAAGGCTCATGGCACGGCTTTTGGATCTGGCGAAAAGGGACGGGAGGCTTATGGCATCGCTGGAAAGAGTGGAGAGGGGAGAGAGCGACCCTTATTCCGCATCTATGCAGATCCTCACTAACAAGACCATCCTTCAGAGCTGGCTTGCTGAACTGGAGATGGAAGGCTAGCCTCTTTATCGGTGGAAACCTCACCATGATGGAAAAGGCATTAAAGAACATACGTGTGCTCGACATTGCCCACTGGTGGGCAGGGCCAACAACGGGAATGCTCCTGGCAGACATGGGGGCTGAAGTGATTAAGGTGGAAAGGCCTGGGGTAGGGGATGAGCAGAGGATCCCAATTATACATGGGCCTGGTCTTAAAGGGGAGAACCTGGTCTTTTTGTTCCTAAATAGGAATAAGAAGGGCATCACCCTGGACCTGAAAAATCCAAGGGGTCGTGATATCTTTATAAAGCTAGTCGAAATGTCAGATATTGTGATCGAGAATTTTACCCCCGGCGCTATGGAGAGGCTGGGGCTTGGCTACCAGGTATTAAGCGAGGTTAATCCCAGAATCATCATGGTATCTATCTCCGGTTTTGGGCAATATGGCCCTTCTCGAGAGCGCCAGGCCTTTGACCCGGTAATACAGGCGATGAGCGGATTGATGAGCGTTACTGGATTTCCTGAGCACCCGCCCGTCAGGGTTGGGACTCCAATAGTAGATTACTTGGGAGGCCTTTTTGGATACTGCGGTGCTATGACCGCCCTTTACTGGCGGGAACAAACCGGGGAGGGACAATGGGTAGATGTATCCCTCATGGATGCAACTACCTTCACCCTGGGTGACAGGATTGTTAGATACGCTGCCCTGAGGGAGCCCGAGCTCATAGCCCGAGTGGGAAATGAGTTACCTTTTGTACCAGCCATAACCCCATACTATTTTGCCAAGGATGGATATTTTTCCCTTCGGGCCTCCGGAGAGGCCTCGATTATTAAGCTGGCAGAGATAATAGGTGCTCTGGAATCTATAAGCATCGATGTTGAAGCTGGCAAGGGCTTAAGCCGGCATGTGATCGACCAGTTAACGGATTTAAGCCAGCAGCTGCTCGAACAGATAGACGCCCCGCTGCGAGAATTCCTGAAGGACAAGACATCCGATGAGGCCAGAGAAATTCTGGAGCGGGCAGGTATTGAATATATTCCAGTCCGTACCCTGGATGAGGTTATGGAAGAGCCCCAATTCAAAGCACGAGATATGCTGGTGGAGGTAGAGCATCCCCGGATTGGTAAACTGAAAATCCCCGGTGTGGTGCCAAAGCTTTCCAAGACGCCGGGGCGTGTGGAAACTCCGGGCCCATTATTGGGTCAGCACAACGAAGAAATATATTGTGGCCTTTTAGGTTATACTAAAGAGGAACTTGCCAAGCTGGAAGAGGAGAGGGTAATCTGAACCCTTGCGAAACACATTTTTGCTCTAAAAATATCGGGCTAAATAGAGACCGCTGAAAGAGGTCGAGCAAGCCTTTAGCGATCCTTGACCTAAAATGAACAAGGTGCTCCTCATAAATCTCAAGCAGATGAAGCCGCCGCTGCACCCCTCGTCTTGGATTATTTGCCCCCTCCCTTCAGGGAAGCCACCTTTAGGTAGACCTCTTTGACCTCCGGTTTTTCGAACATTCCGCTCAAGGGATCAACCGCTACTTTTCAGAAATAGTGTGACATAATCTGCGGGATGACTACACCTCCTTTGCCAAGAAGCAGCAAAAAGAGTTATATTAAGGGTGACTAAACCATTTTGCAGCGGACGGCAGGAAAAGAAGGAGGAAAAGGAGATGGCGGGAGTAAAGGAAAAGGCACTTACCAAAGCCCTAAGGCCACTAATCCCGATACTTTTCTCGGAGAGAACCTTCGGGACGCTGCTATACCGGGTGGCGAGGGTAGCTGCGCCAAAGGAAGGCAAGTGGGTGGTAGAAAACTTCGCCAGGATGTGGCGGGAAGAGACCCCTGAAGCGCTCCTCATTAAAAGGATCATGCGCCAGACGAATCGGCGCTGCAAAACTCAGTTCGTTGCCAACATGATTATGAGGCAATTTTGGCTTGGGGCCAAAAGGCGAGAGGAGGTCTTGGCGCAGGAGGGATTTAAACCCTCTTGGGTCTATCTCATCAGCCCCACCATGCGCTGCAACCTTCGCTGCAAAGGCTGCTACGCAGCCAGCTATAATATCAAGGATGACCTTGAGCTTGAGGTTATCAACCGTGTGCTGGATGAAGGCAAGGAATTGGGCATCTATTTCGTTACCATACTCGGTGGCGAACCCTTCATCCGTAAAGATATGTGGGAGGTCTACCGCAGGCACGACGATGTTATGTTTCAGGTGTTCACCAATGGCACCCTCATCGATAGGGAGGCAGCCCATCGGCTGGGCAGGCTTGGCAATGTGTTCCCCATATTCAGCATCGAGGGCTTCGAGGAAGAGACAGACGCCCGCCGCGGAAAGGGAGTCTTCCGCAGGGTTATGCAAGGGATGGATAACCTGCGGGAGGCAGGTGTAGCCTTCGGCTTCTCCTCGATGGTCACCTGTGGGAATGTGGAGACCATCATCAGCGATGAGTTCAACGATATGCTCATCGACAAGGGGTGTTTGTTGGGGTGGCACTTCCTCTACATACCTGTAGGTCGGAACCCTGACCCCAGCCTGATGCCAACCGCGGAGCAGCGCGAGCGCATGCGCCTCTATGGCGCAGCCCGCATCCGCTCCCAGAAACCCATCCTTATATGCGACTTCTGGAACGATGCTCCCCTTGTTGGCGGGTGTATCGCCGGGGGGCGCTACTACTTTCATATCAACAACCATGGCGATGTGGAGCCCTGCATCTTCGTCCACTTCGCAGTGGATAATGTCAAAAACAAGAGCCTGCGCCAGATAATGCAGTCGCCCTTCTTTGAAGGGATAAGGGCGCGCCAGCCTTACCATGAGAATCTTCTTCGTCCCTGCATGATCATAGACCACCCCACTGTGCTCCGGGATATCTACGCCGAATGTCAGCCTTATCCTACACATCAGGGGAGCGAATCTCTGATCACCAGCCTGTGCGGGGCCCTGGACGAATATGCCTCAGCCGTAGCTCAAGTTCTTGACCCTGCCTGGCAGAGGGAGTTCGCTGACCGAGGTTTCGTGCCAAAGGTGACCGTTTGACAAGCCCATAGCTTTGAATCGATAGAGGGAATATTGAAGAGCAAATACGATGTCATCATAGTCGGCGGCGGGCCGGCGGGTATATTCGCCGCCCTGGAACTCTGTCAAACCTCAAACATGAGCATCCTGCTTCTGGAGAAGGGAAAGGACATCGACTCCCGCAACTGCCCCTTCATCGGCGAGGGGATTAGCTGCCCCCCATGCTCCCCCTGCGATTTAGTGAGCGGGCTGGGGGGCGCCGGTGCCTTTAGCGATGGCAAGCTAACCCTTTCCAGCGAGGTTGGGGGGAGACTCAAAGACTACATAGGACTAGAAAGGACTGAGGAGCTGGTCCACTACGTCGATAGCATCTATCTCAAGTTTGGCGGCTCGAACAAGGTTTATGGCAATGGAGAGGAGGTGGAGGAGCTAGCGCGCCGGGCAAGCCTGGCGGACCTGCGCCTCATCCCGATGACGGTTCGCCATCTGGGGACGGAACGCTCTCGCGCCGTGCTTCATGGAATACGCGACTTCCTCTCCAGCAGGGTGGATATTAAATTGGGCACAGCGGCGCGCACCATCCTTACCGAAAACGGGGTGGTCAAAGGGATCGAGACCAAGGATGGTGAGAGGATCGAGTGTCGCTATCTGATCATCGCCCCGGGAAGGGAGGGGGCGGATTGGCTCGTCCGGGAGGCCAGCCGCCTCAAGCTCACCCTCAAGATTAATCCCATCGATGTGGGCGTAAGGGTGGAGGTGGCTGAGGCGGTCCTTAGGGAATTAACCAGCGCTTTATATGAGTGCAAGCTTGAGTATTATTCCAAGGCCTTCGATGACAGGGTCAGGACCTTCTGCATGTGCCCGGCAGGGGAGGTAACCATGGAGTCCACCGGGGGCAGCGACCCCGTAACCACGGTGAATGGGCATAGCTATGCCGACCGCAAGACGAAGAACACAAATTTTGCCCTCCTGGTGAGCACCACCTTTACTGAGCCCTTCCATGACCCTATCGCCTATGGTCGATACCTCGCTCACCTTGCTAACCTCCTCAGCGGGGGAGTGATTGTGCAGCGCTTTGGGGACCTGATGGAGGGGCGGCGCTCCACTAAAGAGCGCATCGAGAGGGGAATTGTTCAACCCACATTGAAGAGCGCCACCCCGGGCGACCTGAGCTTTGTTCTCCCCTACCGTTACCTGAAAAACATCATCGAGATGCTGGGCGCTATGGACAGACTTGCTCCTGGAGTGGCATCACGCCACACCCTACTCTATGGAATCGAGGTCAAATTCTATTCCTCGCGCCTCGCCCTCACCGAGAGCCTGGAGAGCGAGATAGGTAATATGTTTGCCGGCGGTGATGGCGCCGGTGTTAGTCGCGGTCTGATCCAGGCATCGGCCTCTGGTGTAGTGGCGGCCAGGGAGATCCTTAAGAGGCTGAGTAGGAATATCCCCTCATCTTAGACTTGTGCTATTTTCTAGCGTGAATTCCTTCATCGGCATCGACCTCACCTCGGCAGAGAAAAGGCCCACCGCGTGTGTAGCGCTTGATGAGGGGTTGCGTCTCGCCTGGGTCGATTTTCTTCACAGCGATGGCCAGATCATTGAGGCTATAGAACCCCACCAACCTCGCCTCGTTGCTATCGATGCCCCACTCAGCCTGCCCAAAGGGCTCTGCTGCCTGGAGGAAGGCTGCCCTTGCCAGGCGCTATCGCCTTCAAAAGGGAGGATATGTGAAAGGGAGCTCTCCCGCCGCCGCATCCCCTGCTACTATACCACAAAGAGGTCGATTATAAAAAATATGGTTTATCGGGCGATCAGCCTAAAGGACGAAATTGCTGCCAGGGGCTATGAGGTTGTTGAGGTCTATCCCTATGCGGCAAAGGTGCAGCTTTTCGGCAGGGCCATTCCCTCCAAGTCAACGCCCGGGGGCATCGCCTTCCTTAAAGAGCTCCTTGGCGCTCTCATGCCTCACCTCATCTCCTGCCTGCCGAGGTTTAACCACGACCTTTGCGATGCCCTTCTCGCTGCCTATACCGCTTATCTTTATTCTAAAGGTGAGATAGAGAGCATTGGTGACCCTGAGGAGGGGGTAATTTTTATTCCTGCATCCCCTTCCCTTGACACATCGCTCTTAAGCGGCTAAAATATGCTAAATATGAGGTGCCCTTAGTGGCGTGAAAGGAGGGGATCATGTGGCTGAGGTAATGCTTGACGAAAGGGAGAGCTTCGAGAGTCTCCTCAGGCGATTCAATCGGAAGGTGCAGCAGGATGGCATCCTTGCTGAGGTGCGGCGAAGAGGGCATTATGAGAAACCCAGCACCACGCGCAAGAAGAAAGAGGCAGTGAAGCGACGAAAAAGCGCCCGAAGTAGCTAGAGTGGCGACCTCAGCGGTGAGGTGGCGATGACGTTACAGGAAAGGCTTATAGCCGACTTAAAACAGGCGTTAAAGGAGGGCGATACTACGCGGAGATCGGCGATCCGCCTGATTAAGGCTGGGGTTAAAAATGCGGAGATCGCTAAAGGCACCACCCTTGATGATTCCGGGGTTGTAGATGTGCTTGCCAGGGAGGTGAAGCAGCACTGGGAGAGCATCGCCGAATTTTCCAAGGGAAATCGCCAGGACCTTGTTGCTAAGGAGGAGGCAGAACTAGCCATTCTCCTGGAATATTTGCCGGAACAGATGAGCCGTGAGGAGATTGTGGAAGCAGCCCGTCGGGTAATGGAGCAGGTTGGGGCTCGGGGGCCCGGCGATAAGGGCAAGGTGATGAGCCAGCTTATGCCCCAGCTCAAAGGCAGGGCGGATGGGCGTGAGGTCAGCGATGTGGTCTCCGAATTGCTCGCTGGCTCATAGATGAACTGGAATCCCCTGTTTGTGGTGTCCTTTAGAATGTATTTCCCAGTCCCGCCCCGACGCTTCGGGGCGGTTTTTCTTTTTTCGCTCTGGGCCAAGGTATATTCAATAATCCATAGATTGCTTTCGGATGGATTTTATGGATACCTCTAAAAGGGTGAAGAGCTCGAAAAAAGGGGTGGTGGTCTTCCCCGGCACCTGGAGCGATATCGATTGCTATTATGTGCTTGATAAGGTTTTCGGGGAGAAGGTTGACTACATCTGGCACAAGAATACCGACCTCTCCAGCTATGAATGCGTCATCCTCCCCGGCGGCTTCTCCTATGGCGACTACCTGCGCCCTGGGGCGATCGCCCGCTTTTCACCGGTGATGACCGCCATCGAGCGCTTCGCCCGCGATGGGGGGCTGGTTCTGGGCATCTGCAATGGCTTTCAGATTCTATGTGAGGCCGGGCTTCTCCCTGGAGCCTTGATCCGGAATAATCACCTTCAATATCGCTGTCAGTGGGTTCACCTTAAAGTTGAAAACTCCTCTCTGCCCTTTACGCAAAGATTCGAAAGGGGGCAGGTAGTGCGCATGCCCATCTCGCACTACGAGGGCAGTTACTATGGCGATGAGGCTACTTTGAAAAATCTGGAAGCAAACAATCAGATAGTTTTCCGTTATTGTAGCGCTAAGGGCGAAACAACCGAGGAAGCCAACCCCAACGGCTCTTTACATAATATTGCTGGCATTGTGAACAGAGAGGGCAATGTGCTGGGGATGATGCCCCACCCCGAGCGCGCCTGCGAGCTTTTGCTCGGCGGGGTGGATGGCAGGCTGCTCTTTGAGTCGATACTGAGCGCAGGTGTATAATTAAGGCATGGGGGGTGAAAAGATATGAAGTTCATCGTTACCTTAGAACGAGGGGAGGATGGCTGGATCGTTGCCGAATGCCCTTCCATCCCCGGCTGTGTTTCTCAGGGTCGGACTGAGGAAGAGGCGCTGGAGAATATCAAAGAGGCTATCGCCCTTTGCCTTGAGGTGCGGGCGGAGGAGGGGTTGCCGCTAACCGTTCGTACACATGAAGTAGAGGTTACGGTGTAAATGCCAGCCCTACCTTTAATATCTGGCCGAGAGGCAGTGCGAGCCTTTGAACGAGCGGGGTGGGAGGTGAAGCGGCGGAGGGGAAGCCACATTATTCTCACAAAGCCGGGCTCCTGGGCAAGCCTTTCCATTCCTGACCACCGTGAGCTTGACCGTGGGCTCTTGCGAAAGCTCATCCGCCAAGCAGGGCTTACAGTGGATGAATTTATGGAGCTATTGGGGGGTAAGTAATGCACTGGGCGGGGAGGATGGCAGGCTTATCTTTGAGTCGATATTGAGAGCAGATCTAGATCTAAGTCAGAGAGAGAATCCCCCCTCTCCTTGAGGAGAGGGGCCAGGGGGTGAGGTGAATTCATGCCCGTATCCAAACGAGTCCTTGATGAAGTTGCCCTGAGCGAAGCAGAATACGAACTTATAGTCCAGCGCCTCGGGCGGGAGCCAAACCTGGTCGAGATCGGGCTCTTCGGCTCGCTGTGGAGCGAGCACTGCGGCTATAAGCACTCCAAGCTACTGCTCAGGCGCTTCCCCACCAAAGGCAGGCAGGTGCTCATCCCCATCGGCGAGGAGAACGCCGGGGCGGTGGACATCGGCAATGGCCTCGCTATCGTGATGAAGATGGAGTCGCACAATCACCCCTCGGCCATCGAGCCCTATCAGGGGGCGGCGACCGGGGTTGGCGGCATCGTCCGCGACATATTCACCATGGGGGCAAGACCAATCGCCCTCCTCAACTCATTGCGTTTTGGCCCCTTGTCCGAGCCGAGGAATCGCTACCTCTTAAATGGCGTTGTCGGCGGCATCGCTAGCTATGGCAACTGCCTCGGCATCCCCGATGTCGGCGGCGAGGTTTCATTCTCAGATTGCTACTCGGCTAATCCTTTGATCAACTGTATGTGCGTTGGTCTGGCGGAGAGCAAAAAGCTGGTCAGTGCCAGGGCGCATGGCGCGGGCAACCTGCTCATGCTGGTGGGCGCCGATACCGGCCGCGACGGGCTTCATGGCGCATCGGGGCTGGCATCGCGCACCTTCGAGGAGAAGCGCGAGCTGAGATCGACGGTTCA
>JACUUT010000031.1 GCA_014859165.1 Dehalococcoidia bacterium | reverse complement strand
GCTGGGACCGGGCCTAGCCCCATATAAGCCGGGTCTACCCCTGCCGACGCATACTACTTAATCGTTACCCACGGCTCGAGCCCCAGCTCCTTGGCCTTTTCTTTGGACATAAGCACTACTGCGGCCGCAGCATCATTGATCCCCGAGGCATTGCCTGCGGTGACCGTTCCATCTTTACTGAACGCCGGGGCAAGCTTGGCCATCTTCTCCAGGCTGGTATCCATGGGGCGTTCATCGGTATCAAACATGATAGGTTCCCCCTTGCGTTGTGGAACCGGAACAGGGATGATTTCTTGCTTAAAGATGCCCTCTTTTATCGCTGCCATAGCCCGCTGATGGCTGAGCAGGCCAACCTCGTCCTGCTCCTGGCGAGAAATGCCATATCTCTGGGCAATATTCTCTGCGGTATACCCCATATGGTAGCCATAGAATATTTCCCATAGCCCGTCATAGACCATCAGGTCGATGAGCTCCCCTTTTGAGGTAACATCCATTCGGTATCCCCAGCGGGCTTTGGGCAGGATATAGGGAGTGTAGCTCATATTCTCCATCCCCCCGGCAACCACAACCTCGGCTTCACCCAGCATTATCGCCTGTGCCCCAATGGTGATCGCTTTCAACCCCGAGGCGCAGACCATGTTTACCGTGTAAGCAGTTGCCTCTTTGGGGATACCAGCGTAGATTGCTGCCTGCCGTGCTGGGTTCTGTCCTTGCCCACCCTGGAGCACATTCCCCATAATTACCTCATCAACCTGAACCGGCTTGAGAGAATCGTCCCAATTATAGTGAGTTTTCTCTAGCTTTGTTACCCCTTTAGTGGCATCGGGGATGTAACCCAACAGCTTGTCACTGACCTTGGGTCTGAGCCCAGCTCGACGTAGTGCCTCCTTAATCACAAGAGCGCCTAGCTGGACAACAGGCACATCTCTGAGCGAGCCACCGAAGGCTCCAATAGCGGTCCTCACTCCACTAACTATGACCACCTCTTTCATTGGCTAACCTCCTTGATTTGACTTTTTTTGCTCTATTTCCTTCAGCCTTTTATCGCTGATTCCGAAGTGATGGGCTATTTCGTGGCGCACCGTCTCCCCAATCCCTCTCATTATCTCTCTATCAGAGCGATACACCCTTTCGATAGGCTTCTGGAAAATAGTTATCTTATCCGGCAATACCATGCTCATCCTTCTGCCACGCTTCGTCAGAGGTATGCCTTCATAAAGACCCAGCAGGTCGCCGCGATGCCTAAATCCTACGCTAGCTAACTGCTCAGGAGAAGGCCAATCCTCGACCACAATGGCGATGTTCTCCAGTTTCTGTTGAAACTCCTGCGGTAAGCCTTCAAGCGCTTCAGCCACCAATTCCTCAAACCGCTCCCTTTCCATTATGCCTTCCCTATTGGATTTGTTGGGCAGCCCTCTCCAAGCACGCACTTATCACATAGGGGGCGCTGCGCTTTACATATCCGCCGGCCGTGCGCCAGCATATTGAGATGAAATTGATAGACCGCTTCAGGGGGAACAATCTCCTCCAAGAGCTGATGCGCCTGCTCCGGCGTTACCCTGGAGTCGATGAGACCCAGGCGTCTGGAGACCCGATAGACATGGGTATCCACGGGGAGCACCGCCTTTCCCAGGGCGAAAAGCAATACACATCCCACCGTTTTCGGTCCCACCCCGGGCAGTGCCCGAAGCCAGGCCTTGGCCTCGGGGAGGGGGAGCTCACGCAGGAATCCCAGGTCCAGAGAGCTTCGACTCTCCAAAATCCCTTCCAGGATCGCCTTTATACGAGGTGCCTTAATCCTGCTCAACCCGCCGCACCCGATCGCCTCAGCGATTTGATCGGGGCTTGCCTCGACCACCCTATCCCAGCTGCCGAAGGTCGAAGCAAGCCTCTCAAAGGCTCGCTTCGAGTTCACATCGGAGGTGTTTTGAGAAAGGATCGCCCCGATAAGCTCAGAGAGCGGGTCAGTGCGCTCTCGCCACTGGGGAATGCCATACTCCTGCCCTAGAAGGTGGATGATTTCATCGATGGTCATAGAGCCCTCAGGTGGCAGGTGTCGTTGAGCAATATAACCGTAGCTCTTCCTCCACTTATCTCGAAAAGGTTGATCGCCGTGGCATCCTGTGCTATCTGCCAGAAGTGGGAATTGTCCAGGCCCAGAAGCGAACAAAGAAGCACTTTGCATACTACCCTGTGAGATATCAGGACAACCGTCTCATTTTCGTGCCTCGCCACCAGGTCATCGATGGTAGCAATCACCCTTCTTTGGACATCCTCCATGCTCTCCCCGTCGGGAATCCTGAGCCGCTCTGGACTATGACGCCAGAGGTCAAAGAGCTTGGGATACTTTTCCTCTACCTCGGCAATGGAAAGCCCCTGCCACCTCCCGAAGTCCATGTCATCGATCCCATCTAGCGGCTCTACCGTGAGACCGAGGCGCTTGGCGATGACCTCGGCTGTGGCTATCGCCCGCTTTTGGGGACTGGAGTAAATAGCCGCCACCTTCCATTGGGCGATCCTCTCCGCGGCTGCTTCAGCTTGCTTTGCCCCAGTCTCATCCAGGTCGATGTCTACCCTCCCTCTAAACCTTGCCTCCCTGTTCCACTCAGTTTGCCCGTGTCTGATGAGGATGATGCTTGCCAATCTGCTCTTCCTTTCGTAATCCTTTAGGCTCTATTTTAGCACAAGGCGAAGGTTTAGAACACCCAATCATGTGTCAAATCATTGACAAGCCCTCCGTCCCTTTGTAAACTGGCTTGAGGCTATTTCAGGATGCGTGAGCAGATCGCCGACGCCCTGAAGGGGCAGGACGCCGATTATATTGAGGTTCGCATCGAGGAGAGGGAGGCGAGCCGAATCCTGTATCGCGGCCGGGAGCTGGAGGATATTGGCCGCAGCACCAGCCGGGGAGGGAATGTGCGCGCCCTGGTGAAGGGTGGGTGGGGTTTTGTCAGCTTCAATGAGCTAAGCGGACTGCGGGATAAGGTGGCGCTGGCAGTGAAGCAGGCGCATCTGGTGGGGAGGGGGAGGGCACGGGAGTTCGAAAAAGGGAAGGAGGAGAGCAGGCTTGCCCCGGTGGCGCCTGTGGTGGACATTGTGGCGCCACAGATAAGAAAGGACCCATCAATTGTCCCCCTGGCCCAGAAGAAAGGCCTCCTCGATGAGTATAATGAACTCATCTGGTCCACCACAAAGATTCAGACCTCCGTCATCGCCTACGGGGATAGCAAGAAAAGGGTCATCTTCGCCAATTCCGAGGGCTGCTATATTGAGCAAACCAGGGTTGACCTCTCCACCCGCATTGTGGTCATCGCCAGGGAGGATGGCGATGTGCAGCAGGTGGCGCTTAGCGTTGGCTCAGGCGGCGACTTCGGCTTTATAGAAGGGCTTCACCAGGAGGTGAAAGATGCTGCCCAGCGCGCCGTTGCGCTACTTACTGCGCTCCAGGTCAAGGGAGGGGAATACACCGCGGTCCTCGACCCTGTCCTTGCCGGGGTTTTCGCTCATGAGGCCTTCGGGCATCTTTCGGAATCCGATTTCGTCTATGAAAATGACCGCCTGAAGGATATAATGGTTCTGGGGCGAAGGTTCGGTGGGGAACACCTCAACATCGTCGACGGCGCTGCCATTCCCGGTCTTCGGGGCAGCTATAAATATGATGATGAGGGTGTGCCTGCAACAAGGACATATCTGATTAAAGATGGGATTCTTGCGGGCAGGCTCCACTCTCGGGAGACCGCAGCCAAAATGGGCGAAAAGCCCACAGGAAATGCCCGCGCCATCGATTATCGCCATCCCCCCATCGTTCGCATGACCAACACCTTCATCGAACCACCCCGACAAGTCGGGGTCTCCTTTAATGAGATGATTGGCGACATCAAGGAGGGGGTGTATGTGAAGAACTGGTATGGGGGGATGACCAGCATGGAGATGTTCACCTTCTCTGCCGGCGAGGCCTACATGATCAGAAACGGTAAGATTGAGGAGCTGCTGAGGCCGGTGGTGCTCACCGGCAATGTATTCAGCACCCTGGAGAACATCGATGCCATTGGAGATGACCTGGCGATGAATGAGGGGGGTGGCTGCGGCAAGGGGGGCCAGATGCCGCTCCCCGTCTCCAATGGCAGCCCCCACATCAGGATTAGAAAGTGCCTGGTGGGAGGGAGGTAACGGTAATGCCTTTTTCGCGGACCGTAAGAATAATAAACTACAACGCTGAGTTCGTATATGCTGCTATTATACGCCATAATTTGGGCAATAATAAGAAAGGAGGAAGGCAAGAATGAGGGTAGAGAGGTCTATTGAAATTGCAGCGCCGCCAGAGAAAATCTGGCCCTTCTTGGTCGAGCCTGAGAAGATCCTAAAGTGGTGTATTACCTTGGAGAAATTCGAGTATACCAGTGCGCTGCGCAGGGGCGCGGGCACACCTTTTTACTTCGAGGAAAAAGCCGCTGGCCGACTTATGAAGCTCAACTTTGCGGTTACGGAATGGGTGGAGAATGAGAGGCTTGCCTTTAGAATGACCTCGGGGAACTTAGTAAAGGGTTATGAACAGAGATGGACAGTGGAGGCCACCCCATCTGGTAGCAGGTTTACCTTTATGGAGGAAATTGAGTTGCCTTATGGGATTATCGGTAAGATCATGGGGCTGTTTAGCCAACGCGGTTCGGAAGCCACTGTGGAGAAAATGCTGGCCAATCTGAAGAGCTTAGCGGAGGCATAAGAAGATAATCTTCTTTGCCGTTCGGCAGGGTGATAGTGAGCCAAAAAGTGAGGAATGTTCGGATTTTCCCTATTCGGGGAGGGTAAGCTTTGGAAAATATCCTATCGCTTGCGAGAAAGGTGGCTGAGGAGGCCGAGGTCTTCCTCGTCTCATCAAAGGAGACCCCGGTTGGCTTTGAGGCCAACCGCCTCAAGATGCTGGAGACCAGGGAGACCATCTCGGTGTCGTTGCGCATCGTCAAGGATGGCAGGATAGGTTTCTCCAGCACCACAAGGCTCGATGATCCCCAGGCGCTGGTCGATATGGCGGTGGAGTCCGCCCAGTTCGGCGCCCTGGCAAGGTTCACTCTTCCCGCAGCGCAATGCTACCCCCAAATTGAAGTCTATGACCCAGAGGTGGAGGGAATAGCCATAGAGGATATGGTGGAAATAGGTGACTCGCTGATCGCCAGGGTGCGGGGCCACACCCCGGAGTTGGTTTGCGGGGGTGGGGTGACCAGGAGCGTGGGCATGGTGAACATCCTGAACTCCCGCGGCGGCGAGGCAAGCTACCGCAAGAGCTTCTTTGCCATTGGCATTGAAGGGACTCTGATCAGAGATACGGATATGCTTTTCGTCGGTGAGATGGATAGCTCCTGCCACCCGATACGGGAATTTAAGCCTTTGGCGGACTCGGTGATCAGGCAGTTGGAGATGGCGAAGCATCCCGCCTCACTATCCAGCGGGCGACTGCCTGTGCTCTTGACCCCTAAGGGGGTGAGAAGCGCATTCTTTGCCCCGCTTGCGCTTGCTTTTAATGGCAAGACGGCACTTGAGGGGGCATCTCCCTTGGTGGGGAGAGAGGGGCAGCTCCTCTTCGATGAGAGGCTCTCTTTATGGGACGATGCCACTATCGATTATTGCCCCGCTAGCCGCCCTTGCGACGATGAGGGGGTGCCCAGCCAGAGGACCTCCCTTATTGAAAAGGGGGTGGTAACCAACTTCCTCTATGACCTGCAAACTGCTGCCATGGCTGGCAGCCGCAGCACCGGCAGCGCCAACAGGGCCCGGGGGGGCATGCCTACTCCATCGGTGAGCGCCTTGGTAGTTGAAGAGGGGGACAGCACTTTTGAGGAGATGGTTCGGGATATGAAGGAGGGACTGGTCATTGAGATGCTCATCGGAGCGGAGCAGGGGAATGTTTTGGGGGGCGAGTTCAGTGGCAACATCCTCCTGGGATATAAGGTGGAGAATGGAGAGATCGTGGGGCGGGTGAAGGATACCATGGTCTCGGGAAATATCTACGATACCCTGAAGGAGCTCGTTGCTATCGGGCGTGAGGCGAAGTGGGTGGGCAATTCCCTCAGGACCCCAGCCCTTTATTTGTCCCGCTTGGCGGTGGCAAGCAAAGGATAATGACGGAGGCATCCCTTTGTCTTTGAAGAAAGACCTCGCTGAGATTAGCGATGAGAACAAACCTCTGGTTTCCTCAAAGCTAGCTAATCTTTCAACCCTATCCACAGAGGAGCTAAAGCTGTTTCTTGAGGCATGGGCTAGCATGGATGTTAAGAGGCGGAGGCAGATCATAAGTCAATTTGTGGAGCTTGCTGAAGCGAACCCTAAGGTGAACTTCGATAACATATTCCTTACCTGTCTTCATGACCCTGATGAAATAGTCCGAGCAAAGTCCATCGAAGGGCTATGGGAGTGTGAGCATTGCTCACTTATCGACCTCTTTATCACCCTGCTTAGGGAAGATAGCAAGGAGTTAGTTCGCGCCGCCGCCGCCATAGCACTGGGCAAGTTTGCGATGCTTGCTGAGCTAGAGAAATTGCGCCCTGAGGATAGAGCGAAGGTGGAGAGGGCACTGCTTGCTGTTATCGACGACCAGCAGCTTGAGGTGAGGCGGCGAGCCATTGAGGCGATTGCCCCCCTCAGCCTCCCAAGGGTAAAGGAGATCATCCAAGAGGCCTACGAGAGCGACGATGCTGGAATGCGAGTCAGTGCTATCCATGCTATGGGGAGAAACTGCGATCCAGCCTGGCTGCCCACGCTGGTGAGGGAGCTTGGTAGTATAGATGCTGAGATGCGCTATGAAGCTGCGGTGGCCTGTGGGGAGTTGGGGGAAGAGGGCGCTGTGCCCCATCTCGTGAAGCTCATCCGCGACCTTGATAGTCAAGTCCGACTCAGCGCCATAGCGGCGCTGGGGAAGCTCGGGGGCAGTGAAGCGGGGGAGGCACTGCGGGAGTGCCTGAACCACCCCGATGAGCCAATTCGGGAGGCAGCAGAGGAGGCCCTTGAGGAACTGGGTTTTGGCGAGGACCCCTTCTCCTTCAGAATTGCCTAACTGGAGGCCGGTGTGAAAAAAGGTCAAAAGGTAGTGCTGCGGGAAAAGAGATTGGAGGATGCCGCCAAAGACTACGCCTGGCGGAGCGATTATGAACTAGCGCGTCTTGATGCTGCCCCGACTCTGAAGATATCCTTCATGGATTTTTTAGCTAGCTACGCCGATGAGCTGCGCCTTCCCAGCCCGCGCCGCCGCCGCTTTGCTATCGAGACCCTGGACGGTATGCATATAGGCAATTGTATGTACTACGATATTGACGATGGTAAGGGGCAGGCGGAGTTGGGAATCATGATCGGCGAGCGCGACTACTGGGATCAGGGATATGGCACCGACGCCATCACTACTCTCTTAGAGCATATTTTTAATACGACGAGTCTCGAGAGGATCTACTTGAAGACCCTTGAGTGGAACATCAGGGCGCAAAGGTGTTTTGAGAAGTGTGGCTTTGTTCCCTATAAGCGCGTGAAAAGGTGTAATTCTAACTTCATCGTCATGGAGATATATCGAAACTCCTGGCAGAAGGGTGTGCATTTAGATGAGGGGAAGCAAGCCGATTAATCGGCTTGCTTCCCAATGAAGTGGAGGCTCTTTATGCCTTCGGTGGCGCTGGCGGCGATGGATTCACCAACCCCGCTGCCAATGTAGTGGGCACGAGCTCACAGAGCTCATCCACAGTCCAAATCCCCTTCTTGTGGATGGACCTAATGTGCTGTGGTTCGGAGAAAAGGCGGATATCCCCACCCCCGACGCTGAAGTTGCAGCCATTTATGTTTGCCGCCTCATCGGTGCACAGGAAAACCACAAATGGGGAGACAGCCTCTGGGGCCATAGCTCCCAGCCCAGCTAGAGGAGCACCAGCCTCTGCGGGCGCACCTACACCCGGTATAGCGGGGCCACCAACCCCAGTTTCCGCTCTTTTTGCCCAGGCAGCGGCTAGCTCCGGTGTCATTGTCATCCTGGTGGCAGCCATGGGGCGAATCGCATTACAGGTAACACCGTATCTCCCCATGTCTCGGGCCACCGTCCTGGTAAGCCCAACAATCCCCTCCTTGGCAGCACTATAGTTGGCTTGTCCCATATTCCCCAGCCCGGCATCGGAGGAGGTGTTTACGATCCGCCCGCTCCGTTGCTGCCTGAATATGATGCAGGCATGCTTGGTGCAATTGAAGTGCCCATAGAGGTGGACCTTCATCACCGTGTCCCACTCCTCTTCGGTCATGTTAAAGACCATGCGGTCGCGAAGCACGCCGGCATTATTTATCAGGATATCCAGCCGGCCGAACTCGTCGAGGGCGGTCTTAATTAATCTCTCCGCACCTTCGTAGCTAGCCACATTCTCGTAGTTAGCCACCGCTTTCCCACCCTTCTTTTTGATCTCCGCCACCACCTCATCAGCGGGGGTCTTAGCGGCGCCTGTGCCATCCACTGCGCCACCGAGGTCGTTAACCACCACCTTGGCCCCTTCGTCGGCGAGCAGCAAGGCGTGGCATCGACCAAGCCCCCGGCCAGCACCAGTAACTACAGCAACCCTCCCCTTTAGTCTTTCACCCATTTTTTACCTCCTTTTTTTATTTAACTTATTGACCGCTTTGCCTTTCGGTCAATCTTAACACTTCGGCGGCACTGGTGGTGATGGATTCACTAACCCTTCTGTTACCCTTGGCATAAGCTCTTCAAGCTCATCTTGAGTCCATATCCCTTTCTTATGGATGGACTTGATAATCGTGGGCTCAGACCAAAGCCCTATATCCACACCATGGGCATCGAAGGTGCACCCATTGACATGGGCCGCCGCATCGGTGCACAGCCATACCACAACGGGGGAGACTCCTTCTGGCGGCATAGCTGCCAACCCAGGTAGAGGAGCACCAGGAGCCTCTGGAGCTCCAACCGGGATAGCAGGGGCACTGATCCCGGCTTCTGCCCTCTTCGCCCAGGCAGCCGCTAGCTCCGGTGTCATCGTCATCCTGGTGGCAACCATGGGGCGAACGGCATTACAGGTTACTCCATACTTTCCCATGTCTCGGGCCACCGTCCTGGTAAGCCCAACAATCCCCTCCTTGGCAGCACTGTAGTTGGCCTGACCCATATTGCCAAGTCCCGCTGCTGAGGAGGTGTTTATGATCCGCCCGCTCCGTTGCTGCCTGAATATGATGCAGGCATGCTTAATGCAATTGAAGTGCCCATAGAGGTGGACCTTCATCACCGTGTCCCATTCCTCTTCTTGATCTCATTCACCACCTCATCAGCGGGGGTCTTAGCGGCGCCTGTGCCATCCACTGCGCCACCGAGGTCGTTAACCACCACCTTGGCCCCTTCGTCGGCAAGTGCTAGGGCATGGGCTCTGCCAATCCCTCGCCCCGCACCTGTGACTATCGCAACCTTCCCCTTTAGTCTTTCACCCATTTACTAGCCTCTTCGGTTTTCGGTCACCTATCCTCTGGTGCCTCGGCCGATAAGCCAGCCACCTGCACCTGCTGAGGAGAACAGTATCCAGGTCAAAACCAGTGCGAAAATGCTCACGTGGAAGAACAAGCTCACCACAATAAGGCACACTCCTAAGGTGAGAAGGCCTATACCCAAGGCAACCGAGGCTGAGATTCGCTTTACCCTCTCTCTAACTTTTTCCATCATGCATCCCTCCTACGCTCTTCTGTCTCTTGGTAACTCCACCCACTTTTATTAGCTCTAGCCCCGGGAGGGGAGAATGACGGTGGCTTTGCCCGGGGTTGTCTTCTCCCCTTTCCCGTTCTCCACCCAGATCTCACACTCCACGAGGTGCTGGTCATCTTCCACATACTTATTGGTAACCTTCCCCTTACAAACCAGGTCCTCGCCGGGGTGGTCTGTCCCCCTATAGCTACACCCCAGCTTTTTGAGAAAACCTTCCTCCCCTATCCAATCGGTGATCAATTGGCCCAGGAGGCCAAATTTCAGCTTGCCGTGAACGAGGACATCGGGGAAGCCCTGGGCCCGGGCGAAATCCTTATCGTAATGGAGTTCGTAATAGTCCCCCGATGCCCCAGCCCACTGCACTAGCTGCTTGGTTGTGGGGTGCTTCACAAGGGGTGGCATATCCATCCCCGCTTCAACATCTTCGTAGTAAAGCTGCGTCGCCATGCTCATCCTTCATTAATAGGAGATATAGGTTGACCTACCGATTACTATCACTTCGTCCCGCTGATTTTTAAAGGTGGTCTCGATAATGGTGAACAGCATTTTCCCCCTTTTCCCCTCTCGCTCACTATATTCGGTGACCCTGCTTACCGCAGTAATAGTATCGCCAAGCTTAACTGGTTTGAGGTACTCCAGCTCATCCCCCCCAGCCAGCGCCCTGAGAAAGGGGCTCTTCCTCTGAACCCCTCTCGCTATGCCGGCACGAGGGCTACAGAGGAATACCGGGGGAGCGATGATCCCTCCATACTTGGTCTTCTTAGCGTAATCCTCATCCTGCCACAGGGGATTTGGGTCGCCGATGGCCTCGGCCATCATCCTTATCGCCCCCTTCTCCACCTCGAGGACAGTAGGAGTTCCCTCCACCCCGATAAGCGCTTTCATCTCATCGGTTATTATCGAGCCCTCTTGGGTCAAAGCCCTCCTCTTTTTTCATATCAAGCCCCTTTATTTAGAGGATTCAAAGCCCGGCTCTCAGCTTTGCAAGCTAAAGGGGATGCTAACCTCGCGAGGGGAGAATAACGGTGGCATTGCCCGGGGTTGTCTTCTCCCCTTTCCCGTTCTCCACCCAGATCTCGCACTCCACGAGATGCTGGTCATCTTCCACATACTTATTGGTAACCTTCCCCTTACACCACCAGGTTTCCCCTTCTTGTGGGGTCATCATGCTCGCCATCCTTCGCGGGCGGTCCAGTGCCCGATACTGGCAGGAGAACTTCTTAACCCAGCCCTCATCCCCGATCCAATCCGTTATGAGGTTCACCAGCCAGGCGCGCTTCAAAGCGCCATGAGTGATAACGCCATCCGTTCCTTGGGTGGCAGCGAATGCGTCATCATAGTGATGCGGGTTGAAATCCCCCGATGACCCCGCCCATTTAACGGCCATCAGCATGGTGGAAATCTTGGCAAGGGGGGTTATCTCGCTGCCCGCCTCGACATCTTCGTAGTAGAGTTGCTTTTTTGCCATTTCCTTCTCCTATCTAGCGAGCGATAATTGTTGACCTGGCCTTGGCCACCACGTCGCCATTCTGGTTTAAATAGGTGTCCTCAAGGATTACAAAGAGCATCTTGCCTGATCTGCCCTCCCGCTCCCTTATATCGGCGATTTTCCCATAGCAGGTCAGGACATCGCCGGCGTGGATGGGGAGAAAGAACTCCTGATCAACGCCGCCATCGAGGATGCGGAAGAGGCCAGCCTTGAACATTGCTGGCATGATAACACCCATCATCTTCTCAAGGCCACCCCCCTTAATGGGCCAGCCAAAAAAACCGGGGGGACATATTATTTCCCCATACCTGCTGTTTTTGGCATATTCAACATCCCGGAAAAGGGGGTTTTGGTCATCAACGGCATCAGCATAGCGCCTTATCGCCCCCCTTTCCACTTCTATGATGACAGGCTCCGTCATCGTGCCGACCATCGCCTTAAGTTCATCTGGGATTCCCGATCCTTCGGTCATTTCGCTACCTCCTTATTAGCGTTTGGCAACTAGACATAAAAACAGGTAAGGCAACAATTCTACCCTACCTGGTCTACTCCTCTCCTGTAATCGTTTATAAGACCCTCTATAATCTGGGCAACCCTCTTCATCATTCCCTTCTCATAACCTAACTAAAACAGCGAAGACCCACCACTCAAGACCAGTGGTAGTTTACATTAATCCCGACACTCCTGTCAAGCCTTTGTACTCGTCCAGTCCTTCCATGGAAGGATTAGTGACACATAACTTCCTTTCGACGGGCTCAAGGCAGGCCTTGTCATTGCGAGGCACAAAGTGCCGAAGCAATCTCCTATTTGGGTTTCCTTT
>JACUUT010000030.1 GCA_014859165.1 Dehalococcoidia bacterium | reverse complement strand
AAGCATCGGCGAGGGCGAATCGCGCAAGGTGACAATTCTCAAAGAGCAATAGACCTTGACTTTACCCTTGCCATTTGCTAATCTTTTTTGTACTGGGTAGATGTTTTATCTTCCCCTTTGCGATTTTAGGGGAGGAATATCTTTGCAAAAAACGTTTGAGAAGGGCGAAAAAGGCGATGATGGAGCAGAGTAGGAGGGGGAAGGCGCTTAGCGAGTCTGGTATGGTGGGAGCAGATGCGACCTGCCCTCCGAAAATCCCTCCTGAGCCGCCAACCGAACCCCCGATTTATCGGGGTAGTAGGCTTGGCCGGCCCCGTCAGCCGTTATCCACGACGACCCCAACCCGATTTATCGGGTGGGGTTAAAGAGGGCCCCAAGGCCGACACTTCGGCCTCGATTGGGGAAATAGGGTGGTAACGCGGGTTAAGAGCTCGTCCCTGAGGGATGGGCTTTTTTCGTATTTCGTACTACCGAGAGGCTTTATACCAAACAACCTTGGCCTCTAGAGTTGGGGTATCTTTGAAAAAAAGCGCTTAGTGAGGGCGAAAAAGGAAAATGTTTAAACCTGTGACGAGCAAGGTGAGCTTCCCTGAGCTTGAAAAGCGCATCTTCGACTTCTGGAAGGAGAAGCGCATCTTTGAAAGGAGTGTTGAAGAGCGAAAAGGAGGCCCTCTCTTCGTCCTTTACGAGGGACCGCCCACTGCCAACGCCAGCCCCGGGGTGCACCATGCCCTCTCTCGGGTATTCAAGGATGTCATCCCCCGCTACAAGACAATGAAGGGATACTGCGCCCCAAGAAAGGCGGGCTGGGATACACATGGGCTTCCCGTGGAGCTTGAGGTGGAGAGGGAGCTTGGTTTTTCGTCCAAAGCCGAAATAGAGGGATATGGTGTCCTGAAATTTAATGAGCGATGCCGTGAGAGCGTCTTTCGCTATCAGAGGGAATGGGAGGAATTGAGCGGGCGCATCGGCTTCTGGCTCGATATGGAGCACCCATATATAACATTGGATAATAGCTATATCGAGTCCTGCTGGTGGGTGATCAAGCAGCTTTGGGAGAAGGGTCTCATCTATCAGGGCTATCGGGTAACCCCCCACTGCCCCAGGTGCGGCACATCGCTCTCCTCCCACGAGGTTGCCCTGGGCTATGAGGAGGCGGATGACCCATCGATCTGGGTCAAGTTCAAGGTTGTTCCTTCGCAAATATCAGAATCTGAAGGGCAAAAGAGACTTTATAAACTCTCGCGAGATAAAGTGACCCATTTACTTGCTTGGACAACCACGCCGTGGACGCTACCGGGCAATACTGCCTTGGCAGTAGCTCCTGAGGCTGAGTATGTCGTGGTGAAAAAAGACGATGAGTATCTAATATTAGCTTCAGCTTGCTTGAAACAGGTAGGGCTTGATGATTGTGAAGTGGTCGAAAGGTTAAAGGGAAATGATTTAGCAACTATTACTGGGGTAAATTACGAGCCGCTATATAATCCTCACCAGTTTGGGATAGAGCGGAGGCGTTTAGAGTTCATTAATGAAGCTGGCGTATTAGGGGCGCCGCGGTTAGAATTACAGAAGCCCAAAGTAAAGTTAACCTATAAAGTAATTGCTGCCGATTTTGTGTCTATGGAAGAGGGAACTGGCATAGTGCATGTTGCTCCTGCTTTTGGTCAGGATGACTTTGAAGTTGGGATGCATCCTGATTATTGCCTAGATTTTGTCCAGCCTGTTGATTTGCGGGGCAATATTATCGGGAATTATCCCTTCGCTGGCATGTTAGTTAAAGAGGCCGACCCCCTCATCATCGAAGACCTGAAGTCGAGGGGCCTGCTCTACCGCAGTGAGAGGATTCGCCATACCTACCCCTTCTGCTGGCGGTGCGCCACCCCACTCCTCTACTATGCCAAGCCCTCGTGGTATATCAAGACCACAGCAAAAAAAGAGGGGCTTATCGCCGGGAACGAGGAGATAAACTGGTATCCGGAGCACATCAAGCACGGGCGCTTCGGCGACTGGCTGGAGAACAATGTGGACTGGGCCTTCTCCCGCGAGCGCTACTGGGGGACGCCGCTCCCCATCTGGCGCTGCGACTCCTGTGGCCGCGAGGAGTGCATTGGCAGCCTCGATGAGTTGAAGACCAAGCCAGGGCTATCAGCAGAACCGATGGTCTTGAAGGCGCTCGAAGAGGGTGAAATAGATTTACATCGGCCTTATATCGATGAGGTAACTTTTAATTGCAGCGTGTGTAGGGGCGAAATGCGCCGCCTGAGTGAGGTTCTCGATGCCTGGTTCGATTCAGGAGCGATGCCCGTTGCCCAGTGGCACTATCCCTTCGAAAACGAGGAGCTTTTCGCCCAGTTTTTTCCCGCCGACTATATCTGTGAGGCGGTGGATCAGACAAGGGGCTGGTTCTACACCCTGCACGCCCTCTCCACCCTCCTTTTCGACCGCCCCTGCTTTCGCAACGTCATCTGCCTGGGGCACATCCTGGATGCCAGGGGGGAGAAGATGAGCAAGTCCAAGGGGAATGTGGTTGACCCCTGGAAGATCCTTGATAGTCATGGTGCCGACGCCTTGAGGTGGTATCTTCTCACCTCCTCGCCGGCGGGGAGCGTTCGCAGCTTCTCCGCGGAGCTAGTGGGCGAGGCGCTAAGAAGGTTCCTCCTCACCCTATGGAATGTCTACTCCTTTTTTGTTACCTATGCCAATATCGACAAATTCGACCCCCGCTCCGCAGTGGATGTCCCCTATGAGTCGGGGCAAAGCGGGGCGGAGCTTGACCGCTGGATCCTCTCCGAGCTCAATCAGCTCATTGATGAGGTCACTAGAGCCATGGAGGGCTATGATCCCACAGATGCCGGGCGCAGGATTCAGGGCTTTGTGGAGGATCTCTCCAACTGGTATGTGAGGAGGAGTCGTCGCCGCTTCTGGAAGAGCGAGAACGACCCCGACAAGTCGGGGGCCTATGCTACCCTCTATGAGTGTCTGGTCACCATATCAAAGCTTCTCGCCCCTCTCACCCCATTTGTCGCCGAGGAGATGTATCAGAACCTGGTCTGCTCCGTCTATCCCGACGAGCCTGAAAGCGTGCACCTCACCGAATTCCCCATCGCTGATCTAGAAAAGGTCGACGAGCAACTGTCTCAAGAAATCCACCTGGCGATGAAGGTGTCAAGCCTGGGGCGGGCAGCCAGGAGCATGAAGGGGATCAAGGTCCGCCAGCCGCTGAGAAGGGTGCTGGTTAAAGCCGGATCGAAGGGGGAGATGGAGGGGCTGGAGCGTGTTAAGCCCCAGGTTCTGGATGAGCTGAATGTAAAGGACATGGAGTTTATGGGACCGGATACCAAGGTTTTGTCATTCCTCGCCGATCAAGGAGAGTTTGCAGTAGCTTCTGATGCTACTGGTTTCACAGTCGCCATCGACACCGAGATCACCCCTGAGCTCGCCGCTGAGGGGATGGCGCGGGAGCTGGTGCACCGCCTCCAGACAATGCGCAAGAAGGCCGACTTCGAGATCGCCGACTACATCCTGACCTATTATCAAGGCGGGGAAAAGATCAAACAGGTTATGCGAGAATTCGCTCCTTACATCAAGCAGGAGACCCTCTCCCGTGACCTCATCGAGGGGTTCCCCCCCCGACATGGCGGGGCCTATACCGAGAGCCATCGCATCGATGGTGAGGAGGTGTTGCTGGGGGTGCTCCGATCTTTTTCGAACTAGTTGCTTTGGTGAATGTTAGGCTATTTGCTTTTCATCCTTTCTGTTCGGGTGCCGATACATCGGGTCAAATTTGCACCTTTGGCAGGTGAGTCAGTGCCTCTTTTACCTTCTCCTCGGGATACTCGTAGTCCTCAAGCTTGCCTGAGAGGTAGCTATCATAGGCAGCCAGGTCGAAGTGCCCATGCCCGCTGAGCGCCAGTAATATGGTCTTTTTCTCCCCTGCCTCCTTGCATTTGAGTGCCTCATCGATGACCACCTTTATGGCATGTGCTGGCTCTGGGGCGGGGAGGATGCCCTCAGTGCGGGTAAAGGTTACCGCGGCCTGAAAAACGGGGATTTGATACTCAGCTCGGGCCTCGACGAGCCTCAACTTATGCAGGTGGCATATAATGGGGGCCATCCCATGATAGCGAAGCCCACCGGCGTGGACCGGAGGGGGGACGAAGGTATGCCCCAGGGTATACATTAAGGCAATGGGCGCTAGACCAGCTACGTCGCCGTAATCCCAGGTGTAGGGGCCCTTGGTGATGGAAGGGCAGGCCTCAGGCTCGGTGCAGATGATTTGCAGGTCTGGCTTTTTGCCCTCAATTTTATCCTTGACGAAGGGCAAAAACACCCCGGCGAAGTTGGAGCCCCCTCCAATGCAACCCACGATGATATCGGGATAGGCATCGATCTTCTCAAGTTGCTTCTTGGCCTCCTGCCCCACGATGGTCTGATGAAGCAGCACATGGTTGAGCACGCTTCCCAGGGAATACTTGGTGTCGTCATGGGCGAAGGCATCCTCACACGCCTCGCTGATGGCGATGCCCAGGCTTCCCGGGCAATCGGGGTCCTTCTTAAGGATGTTGCGTCCGACCTCGGTGTCCTCGCTGGGGCTGGGCACTACCGTGGCCCCCCAGGTCTCCATCATGATCCTTCGATAGGGCTTCTGATAATAGCTCACCTTGACCATATATACCTTTAACTCCAGGCCGAAGAACATGCAGCCCATAGACAGGGCGCTCCCCCATTGGCCGGCGCCGGTCTCGGTGGCCACGCGCTTGAACCCTTCTTTTTTGACATAGTAGGCCTGGGCTACCGCAGTATTTGGCTTGTGGCTCCCCGCAGGGCTCACCCCCTCATACTTGTAATAAATCCTCGCCGGGGTGTCGAGTGCCTTTTCCAGGCGATAGGCCCTGATCAGCGGGGTGGGCCGCCACAGCTTATAGATCTCCTGCAGCTCCTCAGGGATATCGATGTAGCGCTCCTTGCTGAACTCCTGTTCATTCAGCGCTTCGGGAAAGAGGGGTGGGGGAAGCCTGGTCGGCTCTTTTGTGCCCGGATGTCGTAGTGGGGGCAGAGGCTCCGGAAGGTCAGCCTGAATGTTGTACCAAGATGTGGGCATCTCCTTTTCCGTCAAGATAACCTTTGTCTCCATTTTTCCTCCTTTTTCGAACTACATGCTTCGCTGTCACCCTGACCCCGATCTAGGCCGAAGTGTCGGCTCCGAATGAAGTATCGGAGTCCGTAAGACGGACCGACCTGTCGGCCTCGGGGGAAGGGTCTCCTCTTGCTTGCGAGACTTACTACACTAAAAGCACCTCCTCTTGTTTTGAGCTTAACCCTCTTACCTTCTCTGGAAGGAAGGCTCTCTGTTTTCGAGCATGGCGGTGACGCCTTCTTTATGGTCCTGGGACATGAGGGTTATCGCCTCACAAGTGGCCGCATTATCTAATGCCATCTCCAGATCCATCTCCAGACCCTTGTATACCTGCGATTTCATTAATCCAATGGCTATGGGGGGCCCCTTGGCGATCCTTCGGGCTAAGTTCATCGTTTCTTCCTCCAGCTTATCAGCAGGGAATACCTTATTTAGTATCCCTATCTTCTCCGCTTCTTCAGCCCCTATAGGATCACCGGTGAAGAGCGTCTCAAAAGCCTTTCCTAGGCCCATAACCCGAGGATAAAGCCAGGTGGCTCCAAAACCCGGGAAAAGCCCTATCCTGGTAAAGCCACAGATGAATCTGGTGTACTCTGCCCCCGTTCTCATATCACAAGCTAAAGCGAAGTCTGCACCCATGCCAACACAGGCACCATTGACCATGGCGATGGTAGGTTTTTCCATTCGCTGCAGGCCGAGGACAATCTTCTGCCCAAGTTGAAACATAGAGGCGCGCCTTATTTTCTCTACGGTTAGCTCTTCAGGAGCTCCCCCTCCCATAAGGGTAAGATCCGCCCCAGAACAGAATCCCCGTCCTGCCCCAGTAATAACTAGCACTCTTACATCATCATCCCCAGCTACATCCTCGATAGCTGCTACCAACTCCTGCATCATCTGGAAATTTACCGCGTTCCTTCTCTCAGGCCGATTCAGGGTTAAAGTAGCCACATGCTCCTTCTTCTCCAGGATAATCGTTTCGAAAGCCATTTTCCCCCCTTTCTCGTTTGTAGGCTTAATTAACCATCTTTGCCTTAGTTTGTCAACACCTTTTTTCCAGGTTTTAATATCTAATGTGCACAGAGGTGCTGGAGAACCCCCTCAAGCGCCCCCTGCCACCTTGGGCCCAGGCGCTTTATGTCGAGTCGCACCTGATTTATTCCCGCCTTCACCCCATCGCCAAAGGCGCGCCCTTTTTCTACCTTCTTGCCTGTGATCATCTTTACCACTATCTCGCTGTCCTCGGTGGCGATGGACTCGACCCCAGCGTCCATAGCGAGGTTTTTGACCTTCACCGCATAAAGGAGGTTTGCCACCTGAGGGGGCATAGGCCCAAATCTATCGCCAAGCTCCTCCGCCATCTCATCCACCTGTTTAGGGGCGGTGAGCTTTGCCAGGCGCTGGTAGAGGGTGAGCCTGGTGTCGAGGTCTGAGACATACTCCTCGGGGATGTGGGCCCGCATGGGCAGGTCGATGGTGGGCCCAGAAAAGCGGGGTGGCATGGGTGCCTTTTTAACCCCCCCTTCCCTCAAGTCTTCCACCGCCTCTTGAAGCAATCGGCAATAGAGGTCGAAGCCCACGGCGCCGATGTGCCCGCTCTGCTCCGCCCCAAGAAGGTTGCCGGCCCCTCTTATCTCCAGGTCCCTCATCGCAATGCGGAAGCCTGCGCCGAGCTCCGTGGCCTCGAAGATGGTCCTCAGCCGCCTCTGGGCTTGAGGGGTGAGGCGTTTGCCTTTGCTATAAAGGAAATAGGCATAGGCGCGATTGGCGCCTCGCCCCACCCTGCCCCTCAGTTGATATAGCTGAGCCAGCCCCAATCTATCGGCGTCATTGACGATGAGGGTGTTCACATTGGGTATATCCAGTCCCGACTCAATGATGGTGGTCGAGACCAGAATGTCGATCTTGCCCTGGGAGAAATCGAGCATCACCGACTCAAGCTGCTCCTCGGGCATCTGGCCATGACCGATGGTGATCTCCGCCTCCGGGACAAGCTCCATAAGGCGGGAAGCGACTCTGTGGATGCTCTGCACACGATTATGGACGAAGAAAACCTGCCCGCCCCGGTCGAGCTCCCTCAGGATGGCCTCTCGAATCAGCCGCTCATCGTATTCGGCGATATAGGTTTTTATCGGCAGCCGCTCCTCGGGGGGGGTCTCCATAGTGCTCATATCGCGCACCCCCGAAAGCGACATATGGAGGGTGCGAGGGATGGGGGTTGCGGTGAGGGTCAAGACATCGACCTCTTTTCTCATCTTCTTAAGATGCTCCTTATGGGCCACGCCGAAGCGCTGCTCCTCGTCAACGACCACCAGCCCCAGGTTCTTGAAACCGACATCCTTTTGAAGAAGGCGGTGGGTGCCGATCACAATATCAATGGTGCCCCTCTTCAGCCCCTCGATGACCTCCTGCTGCTCCCGCTCGGAGCGAAAGCGACTCAAGACCTCCACCTTTACAGGGAAAGCGCCCAGGCGCTCGTTGAATGTTTGGAAGTGTTGCTGAGCGAGCACCGTGGTCGGCACCAGAACCGCCACCTGAGAACCATCCATTACTGCCTTGAAGGCTGCTCGAAGCGCCACCTCTGTTTTGCCATAGCCCACATCGCCGCAGACCAGCCGATCCATGGGCTTTGCCCTTTCCATGTCCTCTTTGATCTCCATGACCGCCTGAATTTGGTCCGGAGTCTCCATGTAGGGGAAGGAGGCCTCCAGGTCCTCCTGCCAGGTAGTGTCCGGTGAGAAGGAGAAACCGGGGATGACCTCCCTTGCCGCATAGAGGGCGAGAAGCTCCTTTGCTAGCTCTCCTGCCGCCTGCCTAACCCGTTGTTTCGCCCGAGCCCACTCCTGGGTGCCCAAGCGGCTGAGGGCTGGCGGCTGGGCGCGGGGACCGATGTAGCGACTCACCCGGTCAACCTGATCTGAGGGCACATAGAGCCTATCGCCGGCAGCATACTCCAGAACCAGATACTCCCGCTCCGCCCCGCCGAGGCTCATCATCGCGGTCCCGGTGAATCTGGCGATGCCGTGCTCGATGTGCACCACATAGTCGCCCACGGCAAGCTCGGATAAAAATCCCGCCTGGCGCATTGGATGCCGCTTTATGCGCCGCCTCCTTTTGGTGAAGCCGAAGAGCTCGGCATCAGTAAGCAGGGTGAATGAATCCATGACCCACCCCTGAGCCAGCGAGCCCTCAAGGAGGGCAATGGCGCCCGGGGGAGGGGGCTCCTCGATCTGAGAGAGCGGCGGGGCGATGATGTCCTTTTCCCAGAGGAGTTCGGAGAGCCTCCTCGCCTGATGGGATACAATGATAATGCGCTTTTTTTGGTTTTCGACCATCTGCTTACTGTCTTTAAGGAAAGCTGTTAGCTTTCCTCCGTAGCTAGGGGCGGAGGAGAAAGGGATTAAGGGATGAGATGTTTCGTCCATTTGCCATGACAAAAGGGATAATCTACACTTTATCCCCTGGAATCGGGCCTGAAATTCCTTCCAGGTAAAGTACGGAAAAGGGAAATTCTGGGGAAGCTCTCCCCGGGCTATCTGCTCCCGTCTCAGCTCCCTCGCCTGAGCATCCAGTTCCCCCAATGCCTGCTCGATTTCGGCGGGCTGATCGAGGATGAGAAGGGCGTTTTGTGGCAGATAATCCAGCAGGTTACTGCTGCTCAAGAGGGGAGTGTAGAACTCAATTTCCTCAATCTGCTCCCCGCCGATGAGTTTTTCGACCTCATGTTCAAATCTTTTTCGAGCTTCAACTTCGCAGTTTGATAGGTCGAGAAGCTTGAGGATTTCCTGGGATTTATCCTTGGGGACTAAAGCCTCTTTGGCGGGGACGGCTTCTATCGAGGTTACCAGCTTCACGGAGCGCTGCGTTGCGGGGTCGAAGAGGCGGATGCTCTCCACATTGTTGCCGAAGAGCTCGATCCGCGCCGGCAGGTCGCTTGAGTGGGAGTAGATGTCGATGATGCCGCCGCGGCGGCTGAAACTCCCCGGCACCTCAACCATGTGCTCCCATTCATAGCCCATGTCTTGCCATTTGGCGAGCAGCTCTTCAATATTGACTCTCATCCCCTGCCAAATGGTGTGGGCTGTAGAACGAAAATCGGAGGGGGAGAGGGTCTTTTGGGCCAGGGCATGGGATGAGGCGATAATCAGCGTGGCTTTATCCCCGGCATTTAAGGTGGAAAGAGCCTTGATTCGCTGCTGCACTGTGGATGGATCTGAGGCGAGGCGTTCATAGGGGAGGGAATCGGGTTCAGGGAAGATCTGGATCGAGGCATCGCCTCGCCAGGAGAGGAGCTGGTCTTGGAGCTGCTTTGCCCCCTCCGATCGTGCCGTGACTACCAGCATAGGCAGCCCTAGCTCACGGTGGAGGCAGGCGAGGAGGTAGGGCTTGGCGGCATCGAGTACCACCACCTCCGATAAATCGGAGTCCCCGCCCCGCCTTAGCGCCTCGAGGAGCTGTCGGTAACCGGGCATCTCATCGATCAGGGGAAGTAGGCAAGCTAGATTCATTTTTTCGATTTTAGCATAGTGCCCCTTGTGGGGCAAGCTCCTCGCTTGTTGAAGCTGTGTCTTGCTGCTATAATAATTTTCTGGGGCAAACCATGGGCGAAAAAGGTGAAAAACGCATTGTGGCCAAGTTTGGCACAAA
This sequence comes from Dehalococcoidia bacterium, assembly GCA_014859165.1. Taxonomy (GTDB): domain Bacteria; phylum Chloroflexota; class Dehalococcoidia; order E44-bin15; family E44-bin15; genus Kmv38. Next base: position 2,276 of record JACUUT010000030.1, on the reverse strand, counting down.
CCTGCTCACCGCAGGCACGGAGCGCCTCGACCTTGAGGTGATGGCTACTCTTGTGGGGCAGGTGGCGAGGCTCCATCAGCTGGGGCTTGAGGTGATTATCGTCTCCTCGGGGGCGATCGCTGCAGGCAGGCAGAAGCTGGGGCTCTCAAGTGAGCGAAGGGACATCCCATCACGCCAGGTGATGGCTGCGGTGGGGCAAAGCGCCCTCATGCACTCCTATGAGCAGCTCTTTGGCTGGCATGGCATCACCGTAGCCCAGACCCTCCTCACCAAAGGGGACCTCTCCGACCGCCTGGGCTATCTTAATGCCAGAAATACCCTTCTCGCCCTTCTGGAGCTTGGGGTGGTGCCCATCGTCAATGAGAACGATGCTGTCGCCGTGGACGAGATCGAGGGGGTGGCATTCGGCGACAACGATAATCTTTCGGGGATGGTGGCCAATCTTGTCGATGCCGACCTCTTGGTGCTCCTCGGCGATGTTGCCGGGCTCTATACCACAGACCCGCTTAAGGATAAAAGCGCCCGACTTATCCCTCGCGTGGACAGAATCGATGCTGGGATCGAGCGCCTCGCTGGCGGCACCAGGGGTCGAGGCCATGGCGGTATGGCGACCAAGGTTCAGGCGGCCAAGCTCGCCACCGCCTCAGGCGCTGCGGTTGTCATCGCCGATGGCAGGGAGCATGACATCATCTTAAGGCTGGTGGGCGGTGAATCCATCGGCACCCTCTTCCCGGCGGCGACGAGCAAGATGGAGAGCAGAAAGCGCTTTTTGCTCGCCGGGCTCGCCACCAGGGGCAGGCTGGTGGTCGACGATGGGGCGGTGGTGGCACTAAAGGAGCAGAACCGGAGCTTGCTCCCGGCGGGGATTAGAGCGGTGGCCGGCGATTTTCAGCGCGGCGATGTGGTGGATATTGTTAGTGAGAGGGGGAGGGGGGGTGGAGAGAGCGAAAAAGGCGAAAAGATTGCCTGCGGCATATCGAATTATTCCTCCTGGGAGCTTGCCTTGATCAAGGGCGCTCGCTCCGACAGGATCGAGGCCCTCCTCGGCTACGGATACGGGGATGAGGTGGTGCACCGCAACAATTTGGTGGTCTTATGATGGGGTGGATGGGTGTTAGTGTTTGTTGATGAATCCGGAGACCCTGGACTAAAGCTGGATCGAGGTTCAAGCAGATATTTCGTAGTGGCCCTGGTCATCTTTGAGGATCACGAGGAGGCACAGGCTGCTGATGAGAGGATAAACCTCTTGCGAAGAGAGATACGCGTGGAGCCTTATTTCGAGTTTCGGTTCAATAAATGCCGCAGGGATTTTCGGGAGCAGTTCCTTCGAGCTGTTGCTCCATACCAGTTTTTCTACTACGGAATTATTATCAACAAGGACCCGGCCAAGCTATGGGGAGAAGGCTTCAAATACAAGGAGTCTTTCTATAAGTATATTAGCAGCCTAGTCTTTGAGAATGCCAAGGCCTTTCTTAATAATGCAACGGTGATAATAGATGGTAGCGGGAGTAAGGACTTTCGAAGGCAGCTAGAGCGCTATCTTAAGCTCCGCATCAATGATCCTGGCCACCGCTTCATTCGCAAGGTAAAAGTGCAGGATTCTTCAAGGAATAACCTGCTTCAACTGGCTGATATGATTGCTGGGGCAGTCAATAGAAGTTTTGGCACTAAGGGAGATGCTCAGATATATCGGCAGATTGTCAGCCACCGGGAGGTGTATGTGCAGTTGTGGCCAAAATAGAAAACCTCACCCCTAGCCTTTCGGCACGCACACCGGACGGTGACAATTCGGGGTGAGGTCAATTCCATTGTTAGTATATAATATATATAATAATTTTGTCAATAACTTTTGACACTGGATACGGGGATGAGGTGGTGCACCGCAATAATCTGGTTGTGCTATAAGTAAGGGGAGTCCAGAGGGGACTCCCCTCTGGCAGGGTTCTAGGGGTGTCCCCTGGGTTTCATTCTCCCCCTCTCCTAGAAGGAGAGGGGGTAAGGGGGTGAGGTGGATGGACGAATTAAAGACCAATGTCCTCTATTACGGCGACAATCTCGAAATCCTGCGCAAATACATCCCTGATAACTCCATCGACCTTATTTACCTTGACCCGCCCTTCAGCAGCAAGAAGGACTACAACATCATCTTCAAGGAAGCGAGCGGCGAGCTTTCTGCGGCCCAGATAAAGGCTTTCAGCGATACCTGGCACTGGGATAAGGTGGCGGAAGGCACCTTTCAGGACATAATCTTGAATGCTCCGCCCAAGGTGGCGAAA
>JACUUT010000102.1 GCA_014859165.1 Dehalococcoidia bacterium | reverse complement strand
CGCCTGAGAGATACCCACCGCCTCAGCGGCCACCCCCAGCTTGCCCACGCTGACCGCCTCCAGCATAATCCCATAGCCTTTCGCCTTCTCGCCGAGGAGATTCCCCCGGGGCACGCGAACATCGTCAAGGTAGACCACCGTTGGGCAGAGCCCCCTCACCCCCAGGGTCTCACATGAATGGCGCAATGTATATCCCGGGGAGAAGGTCTCCACAATGAAGGCGCTTACCCTCTCCGTTTCGTCCTTTGCAAAGACCACCGCCACTTGGGAGGCCGGTGAAAGGGCGACAAACTGCTTCTGGCCGGTGATGATATAATCGTCACCATCAGGCCTCGCCCTGGTCTCGATGGCTCTGGGGTCGGAGCCGGTGGCTGGCTCGGTGAAGGCAAAGGATGAGATTGAGACCCCCTTGGTCAAAGGGACAAGGGACCTCTGCTTTTGCTCCTCACTGCCATAGCGGAAGATTGCCTCCTCAGAGAGGCTATTGACCGCAATGATCGCCCCAGCTACCATAGAGGCACGGCAGAGCTGCTCGATAACCAGGGCATAGCCAATATATCCAGCGCCCACACCCCCATAATCGGGGGGATAGGGCAGCCCGAAATATCCCAGACTTCCCATCTTCTTTGCTAGCTCAAAGGGGAATTCGCACAGGCGATCGATCTCCATAGCAATAGGTCTCACCGACCCTTCGGCGAAATCCCTTGCCATATTCTGGATCATTTTTTCGGACTCACGGAGGTTGAAATCCATTTTCTCGCCCTCCACGGAGGTTTTTTCGTACTCACGGAGGTTGGAAATCCATTATAGCATCTTCATGACAACCAGAGGTCTAAGCTCATTGTGAGGAAGAGAATCCCTAAGTAAGGGAAGGCAGTTAGCTTATAAACTCGCCAGGCATCGTGGGAGGCACCGGTGAGCACCAACCGAGCGGTAGCGAAAACCATCGAAATCCCCAGGATGTTTGCCACTACCAGATAAGGCAGACCGAGATCGCTGAAGTAGTATAGGGCGATTGAGCTCCCGTAGAGGAGGACCGATAACCCCAGGAGCACCTTTACAGCATCCTTGACCTCCCAGGAAATGGGGAAGTATGTAATCCCCGCCCCAAGATAGTCTTCACGATTGGCGATCATCACGCTCCAGACATGAAGTGGTATCCAGACGCCGATAAGGATGCAGAGGAAGAGAATGGTCATATCTAGCTGGTGGCTAAACGCCAGATAGCCGATGAGCACCGGGGCGCAACCAGCTATTGTGCCCTGCGGGAAGACGCAGGTTATCCTCTTTCGCCATGTCGCGGCTGCGATAACGCCTAATAAACCGAATATGAAGCAAAGTGGGTCCAGAAACCAGGCGATGGCAAGGGCGATGACCACCAGGGTTATCACCAGAGGCAACACCTTTTTCGCAGGAAAAATCCTTTTTGAGGGAAGGGCCCTGTGCTGCGTCCGCTTCATCCTGGCATCGACCTCTCGGTCGAGATAGTTGGTTATTCCGTTAGCGCCGCCGCTCCCTAAAAGGATGGCTAGCGTGGCGAGAAGAAAGGTGCCTATTTGGGGGTGGCCCCCGCCAGCAATCACCGCGGCGCAAACGCCGATGAAGGTGAGCAAGATGGTTTCACGGGGCTTTAGCACCTCGATATAGTTTCGAATAGCTCCGCCCCATCGCTCAGCGACTGGATACTCCAAAAATGTGAACAATTCCCCTTTATCCTGATTTCCCTCAATCTCTTATCAACTCCCCAAGCACCCCCACTACTTCATCCAACGGCACATCATCTCGAAATATGGGCTGACCGATATCCTCCAGAAGCACCCATCTCACCGCCCTTTCCCTGACCTTCTTATCCAGCTCCATGGCCTTCACCACTCCCGCTCTATCGACGCCTGAGCAAGTGCTGGGCAGACCAAACCTCCGGAGTAGCCCTTCCTGCCGCTCCACGACATCCCTCGAAAGAAGCCCCAGCCGCTCGCTGAGCATCGCTGCCCCCATCATGCCAATGGCCACCGCCTCGCCATGGAGGAAGCGCTCATAATCTGTGGCTGCCTCAAGCCCGTGTGCGACG
>JACUUT010000101.1 GCA_014859165.1 Dehalococcoidia bacterium | reverse complement strand
TCTCCGGAGGCACAGAGCCTGCTTAAGGCAGCGATGAAGCAACTGGCTCTTTCTGCCCGCGCCTTTCACCGCATCCTCAAGCTTGCCCGCACCATTGCTGACCTCGCCGGCGCCCAGACCATCGGCGCGAGCCACCTCGCCGAGGCAATCCAGTATCGGCTGAGAAACCTGGAGCAATAGTCCGCTCATGGAGGAGGCATCATGGATTGGACCCCTGTAATAGATTGGCTTGCTTCCCACGGCGTTCGCATTCTCATCATCCTCCTCATTAGCGCCGCTCTATACCTTGCGCTGCGGAGGTTGGTTCCCCGGGTGGTGGTTCATGCCGTGCAACGGAGGATGGCCAAGAAATTGACGGAGGAGGTGGAGAAGAGGACCAAAACCCTATCAAGAGCCCTCGTGTGGATCGGCACGGTGCTTATCGTGGTGGTTGCCGCCTTTATGATCCTTTCTGAGGTGGGGATCGACATAACCCCGCTCCTCGCCGGCGCCGGCATCGTTGGAATTGCCCTTGGATTCGGCGCTCAATACCTTATCCGGGATCTCATCGCCGGGCTGTTTGTCATTATTGAGGACCAATACGACGTCGGTGATGTGGTAAAGCTCGGCGATGTCTCGGGCATCGTTGAGGAGATAAACTTGAGGCGAACTGTCCTCAGAGACCTCGATGGTATCATGCATATCATCCCCAACGGGCAGAGTGCGGTGGCCTCAAATTACACCAGAGACTGGTCTCGGGTGAACCTGAATGTCTCGGTAGCTTACGGCACCGACCTTGACCATGCCATCTCGGTCATCAATCGGGTGTGTGCGGAGATGGCCGCGGAGCCCTACTGGAAGGAGCTAATCCTGAAGGCACCCGAAGTACTCCGGGTAGATAACCTTGGGGATTCGGGGATCGAGATCAAAATCCTAGGGGACACCAAGCCCATCAGGCAATGGGAGGTGATGGGGGAATTGAGAAAGAGGATAAAGAAGGCTTTCGATGAAGAGGGCATTGAGATCCCCTGGCCCCATACCAAGGTGTATTTCGGCAACCTGCCGCCACAGGGGAGGCCCAGCGAGGCCCCGCCGCTGCCTCCCGAGGATGGATGAAGGCAGAGGGAGGCAGACTTCATCCTCAACGGGGTAGGCGATGTGGAGCGCTTTCTCATGCGGCTTGCTGGAGTTGTTCCAGCGCTAGGGCAGTGACATCACTAAGCTGTCGATAAAGCCAGAAGGTGCTATCTTCTTCTTCAACCGATTTCCTCAGGGCTGAGGCTCGCCTGCTTCTATCTTCAGGGGACATCGATAGCGCCTGGTAAATCGCCTCCGTTGTTCCTTCCAGGTCCGTTGGCGTTACAGGAATGGCGTTCTCCCAAAGCTGTTCATAAGCCCCGGCGGCTTCCGACAACACCAGGACGCCGTCGCAGGTATTAACCGTAGGTCCCTCCTTAGCCACCAGATTCATGCCATCGATCACCGAATTTACTAGCAGCACATCATAAAGGCGTAGCCCGGCGAGGGCTTGAGTATAGTTATTTTCATAGAACACCCTGATGGGTTGCCACTCATCATTGCCATATTTAGCATTTATTTCTTCGATTATCTCGTTGACCTCTTGAGCATACCTCTGGTATTGTCTTATATGAGTGCGCGATGGGACCAAGAAGGCGAGGAAGTTGACCTTTCCCAAGAGATCGGGGTAACGCTGGAGCAGTAGGTCAAAGGCTCTGAAGCCGCGCACGATGTTCTTGCTGGGGTCCATCCTATCTACCCGAACGATGGTTTTCCCATTACAGAAGGGGCGCAGCTTCTCCTCATATCCTTGCAACCATGGTGACTGGACCACCCTTTTCAGGTTGGCTACATCAACAGATATGGGGTAGGACCTAACCCTGACGAGATGGCCATCAATTAAAATGGTGTGGTTTTTATAGTCAACCTCAGCGCCTTTAATAAAGGCCTCACAGGTTTGCAGGAAATTGCGCACATCCCTGTTGGTTTGCATGCCAACAATATCGTTGGCGCAAAGACCCTCGAAAATCGCCTGACGCATAACACGAGGGAGGAGTTGCCAGTAATGGGATCCAGG
>JACUUT010000100.1 GCA_014859165.1 Dehalococcoidia bacterium | reverse complement strand
CAACTACACTAGAGGAGGAGGCGCTTCTTGCAGGGCAGCAGGTGGCCAAATATGCCGGGATCATTGTGCTGGATCACTTCTCCCCCAGCATGTCCTATCCACTGCTCACCCTGCGCCTCAACATCTACACTGACCCCCAGAAGCCCATTCAGCTATCACCGGGTATTTATCAGATAGGCTCGCCAAAGCCGGAAAGCCCCCTGTGCGTCACCACCAACTTCTCACTAACATACTTCTCCATCGCTGGCGAGCTGGAATCCAGTGGCTTCCCATCCTGGCTCCTTGTGTGCGATACTGAGGGGCTCTCTGTGCTCACCTCATGGGCGGCGGGAAAGTTCGATGCTGATAAGATCGCCAAAACAGTAAAGCAGTTTAACATCGCCGAAAAGATCAGCCATCGCAGCCTAATCCTCCCCGGCAAGGTGGCAGTCTTGAGGGGTGAGCTTGAGGAGGAGCTCCCCGATTGGAAGGTCATGGTCGGCCCGCTCGAGGCCTGGGATGTGGGAGGCTTCCTGAAGCAGCATTGGGCGGCCTAGATCAAATTCGGGACTAGCCATTGGCAGGTTCCTTCAGTATCACCAGGCTCGAGGGGAAGATGACTAAGACCATCGCTATTGCAGGAAAGGGTGGCACAGGCAAGACCACCATCGCCGCCCTCCTCATCAAGCTGCTCACCGAGAAGGGGGTGGTATTGGCCATCGATGGAGACCCCAGCTCCAATCTCCACATGGCATTGGGTCTACCTCTGGAGGAGACTGTGGGCGGGGTGCGTGAGGAGATGGCTAGCGCTGTCAGTAAAGGCCGCTTGAGCTCGGGGATATCCAAACCGGATTACCTGGAGTTGAGGATTCAGGAGGCGCTGGTGGAATCCAAGGGGGTGGACCTGCTTGCTATGGGGCGACCGGAGGGCCCGGGTTGCTACTGTGCCGCCAATAATATGCTCCGACACTGCATCGATCGCCTGGGGGGTAACTATGACTATGTAGTTATCGACTCTGAAGCGGGCATGGAGCATATAAGTCGTCAGACGACGCGGGATGTGGACATCCTGCTCCTCACCTCAGACCCAACGATACGAGGGGTCTCCGCCGCCGCCCGCATGAAGGAACTCATTGGGGAGCTGAGAACCCATGTAGGAAGGATCGCCCTGGTGGTCAATCGGGTGAGTGAGAGCCTCCCCCAGGAGATCGAGCAGGCGATAGAGGAGGCAAAGCTTGATCTCATTGGGGTGCTCCCTGAGGACCCAGGGATGATGGAGCTGGAGATAAGGGGAGCGCCGTTAACCGAGCTTCCCTCTGAGTCCCCACTTCAGCAGGGGGTTTTGGCGCTCGCAAAGGGGTTGGGTCTGGTGTGAGCGAAATGCGCTCGTCTCACACCTGGTGGGGATTTTGAGTTCGAAAAAGGAGGGGAATCATGCTTGCCATCGGAGAAAGCTTGCAAATAATTTCAAAAGCGGTGAGGACAGCCATTGAGGAGAGGGATAAGGGCTTCGTCCAGGACCTGGCACAACGCCAGGTAGCGAAGGGGGCTCAAATGCTTGACCTCAACATCGGCCCGCAAAAGAAGTCCGGCGCTGAGGTGATGGACTGGCTGGTGAACACCGTTCAGGAGGTTATCGATGTTCCCCTGTCCCTGGACACCACCAATCCCCAGGCCATCGAGGTCGGACTCAAGGTCTGCAAGAGGAAACCGATGATCAATAGCACCAACGCTGCTCCCGAGCGAATGGGTGTTTTGTTCCCTTTGGCTGCAAAACACGATGCCAATATCATCGCCCTCACGCTGCGCGCCACCGGGCTGCCGGTGACCGCTGATGCCAGGCTGGAGATCCTCTCCGAGGACTTGCTCCCCGCCATTGAGCAATACGGTGTGCCCCTGGAGAATGTCTACATCGACCCGCTAGTGATGACCGTCAATGGCACGCAGGAGCATGCCCCTGAGGTTCCCAAGGCGGTGCGCATCTTCAGGCAGATAACCGATCCCCCATTTCACACCACCTGCGGGCTCTCCAATGTATCCAATGGTGCCCCCAGGGATGTAAGACCGATCCTCAACCGCGTCTACTTGGTGATACTCATG
>JACUUT010000029.1 GCA_014859165.1 Dehalococcoidia bacterium | reverse complement strand
TAGAAGGATACCAGTCCAGCCTCGGCGCAGAGCTGTTGCTCCTCAAAGATTGCCCGTGCAGCTTCAGGTGTGGCAACATGCTCCAGGGCCAATATCCCTACAGAGCGGTTCGTTTTTCAACACTCTAGCCTGATTCACTCACCTTCTTGAAGGCGTTCTGTTTAACATAATCGATAATTGAATCGTATGCTGAACCAGGAGGGAAATATTCATCTACACCCATTTCTTTTACTTGAGGAACATCGTCAGGGAGAATGATTCCCCCCACAATTAACAGTTTATGTTCTAATCCCTTCTCTCTAAGAAGATCCGTTAGCCTTTCAATATACTCTACAGTAGAGGCAGAGCTCAAACTGCTTACCCCAATTACATCAACATCCTCTTGAAGAGCAGCCTCTACTATTCCTGCGGGGAATTGAGCGCCAATAAATACTACTTCCATACCGGCGTCTCTTAAGATTCTATTTACTACTAATATGCCTCTATTGTGCATATCAAGCCCCAGCTTAACCGTTAGAACCTTAATTTTCTCTTCGCTCATCCTTCTTTACCCTTCAATCTTTACCAGGCTATCGCGTGCTAGCTCCTAAGAGCCCACCCTTACTACCCACAGGGATAAAAATCCTACGCCAGACATCACATATCTCACCCAAAGTGGCATATTCCCTAACCGCTTTCATCACTGCTGGCATCACATTTTCACCCCTCCTAGTAGCATCCTCAAGCTCATACAAGGCTTCCTCAACTTTTCTATTATCACGCTCCTGTCTTAAGCTTGCTATTCTCGCCTTCTGCTTCTCTAAAATCTGGGGATCACGGCGGAAGAAGGAATGCTTGAAGGACTCCTCTCCCATTTGGAAGCAATTAACCCCCACAACATTCCTTTCACCACTCCTCACTTCCGCTTCATACTTTACTGCTTCTTTCTCTGTCTCCATTCCAAGCCATCCTGATTCCGCTGCCTTGACCCACCCTCCATGCTCCTCTATTTCTTGCAAGAATTCCATGGCTCTTTTCTCTACTTCACTGGTCAGCCATTCCACATAATATGAGCCCCCGAGTGGGTCTATAGTATTAGCAATATTAGTTTCATATTGAGCAATCTGTTGTGTCCTTACCGATAATAAAACGGCTTCCTCGGTAGGGATGGAGAGGGCCTCATCGTAGGAACAGGCATGAATGGATTGGGCTCCCCCCAGGGCAGCAGCCAGGGCCTGATAGGCTACACGAATAGCATTATTTATGGGCTGCTGATAGGTGAGGGTAGAGCCTGAGGTTTGGACATGGAATCTCAACGACATGGAGCGGGGATCCTTTGCCTTATACCTCTCCTTTATTATCCTATGCCACATCCTGCGAGCTGCCCTCATCTTAGCTATTTCCTCAAAGAAGTCATTATGAGCTGCCAGGTGGAAGGTTAAGTGGGGGACAAAGTCATCCACCCCCAGCCCCCTGTCCCGCCTCAGAATCTCTTCGATGACAGCTATAGCCGAGGCTATAAGCCCACCTATCTCCTGATAGGCATTTACGCCACTCTCCCGATAATTATAGGAGGTAAAGCTTACTGGATGCCACTTGGGGACATTAGTGGCACACCACTCCACCAGGTCACAGCAAAGCCTGAACAGATCACGGAAGGGTACACCCCCGGCAAGAGAACCCCAGATACACGCCGCACTAGTAGGGTCGCCTTCTGTAGTCCCATCTAACTCCCTTAGATCTATCCCCCTCTTTTCAGCCAAGGCAAAATACATCGCTGTATGGGGACAGGTTGTCCACATTGTTTGGATAACAGCAGTGGATATCTTATCTATGGGGAGACCATCAAACATCTTCTCCATACCTCTCAAGGAAAAGATACTGACCCCGCCCACTCCTACCTCGAGTTCTGCTTGTGGCATATCAGGGTCAAAACCCATCAAGCTGGCATTATCCATAGCAATGGCAAATCCAGTGATGCCCGATTGATATAACATTTTAAATCTCTCATTGGTGGCAGTGGCTGAATTAAGGCCGCCAAACTGTCGTATAGTCCACAGCTTCCCCCGGTACATTGTGGGATAAATCCCCCGAGTATGAGGCTCCTCTCCTGGAGACCCTAAATCTGCGGGATAATCTAGGTCAGCAACATCTTCCGGGGTATAAATCCTTTTAATCGGAATGCCCGAGGTAGTAACAAAACTCTCCTTCCTTTCATGACCCCTTTTAGCTGCGGCAATATCTTGAGTAATGTTTTCCATGATTTAACCCCCTTTGCCAAAACTACTTTTCGTATTATATTCTAGGCAAACTAAAATGTCAAGGGGGGTCCAGCACTGGGTTGTGTTAATTAGTTGGGGGAGCTCGACAATGGCTGAGGAGCGGGCTTATAATTGTTTCCATGAAGACTAGCGACTTCGATTATCATCTCCCTCCCGAACTCATCGCCCAAACCCCCATAGAGCCCAGAGACCAATCGCGCCTTATGGTGCTGTCTCGTGCCGATGGCTCTATAGAGCATCGTCACTTCTTTGAGATCGTGGAGCTTCTCCATCAGGGCGATGTCCTTGTTTTCAATGATAGTCGCGTCATTCCAGCGCGCCTTATAGGGCATAAGGAGGGCAGTGAGGGAAAGGTGGAGCTCTTGCTCCTTCGCCGCTTGAGCCCGGGGCTCTGGGAGACATTGGCCAGACCAGGGCGAAGGGTCAATGTGGGGACGAGGATAGAGATTGCCGCCGATGGGCTCTGGGGCGAGGTTCTGGAAAGGGGAGATGGGGCGATCAGGGTGGTCCACTTCTCCGATGAAGCGGTCCTGGAGAGGGTGGGCCGAGTGCCCCTACCCCCCTACATCCACCTCCCTCTTGAGGATCCGGAGCGCTATCAAACGGTTTACTCCAGGGTAAAAGGAAGCGTTGCCGCCCCCACAGCGGGGCTCCATTTCACCCCAGAGCTGCTCCAGCACCTGGAGGAAAAGGGGGTCCAATTTGCCTTCGTCACCCTTCATGTGGGGCTGGATACCTTTTCACCAGTGCGTGTGGCAGACCCCATGGACCACCCGATGCACAAGGAGTATGGTGAGCTGAGGGATAGTGTGTCTCAGCAGCTCAATGAGGCTAAAGCGGAGGGGAGGCGAATCATCTGTGTGGGCACCACCACGGTGAGGGTTCTGGAGCAGGGGGCGATTAAGGGGAGGGGAATCGAGGCTTTTCAGGGCTGGACCGATCTCCTCATCCTGCCTGGGCATCACTTCCACACCCTGGATGGTCTGATCACGAACTTTCATTTGCCCCGCTCCACCCTGCTGATGCTGGTCGCCGCTTTTGCCGGTCAAGGCTTCATCAAGCAAGCATACGAGGAGGCAATACACCTGGGCTATCGCTTTTATAGCTTTGGCGACGCCATGCTGGTGCTATAAGATGAATCGGGCCTCGCCAAGAGCAGCTAATCTTGGGTGTAGGAGTAGCTTGGGAGGAGGTGCCAATCGCCCAGCGGCCAGTAGCAGAGCCATGCCTTGCCGATGATATTCTCCTGGGGCAGCATCCCCCAACTACGGGAATCGCTGCTTGAATTGCGGTTGTCGCCGAGGACGAAGTAGCAGCCATCGGGCACTTGCATGGTAAGGTCACAGTAGCGCTCGCATGGTTCTTGCATAATATACGGCTCATCCAATGGATCGCCGTTGATATAAACCTTGCCATCCCTTATCTCCACCGTCTCTCCGGGTAAAGCGATCACCCTTTTGATGAGATTTTTACCGGGCTCCTGAGTAGAGTGAAATATAATCACATCGCCCCGCTGGGGACCGCTGAACCAGTAAGCTGCCTTAATGACCAGCACCCGTTGCCCGGTGTAAAGGTTGGGTTTCATGCAGGGGCCATCCACCTCGCAGCTCTGTACTGTAAATTGCACCGCAAGGAAGATACAGAGCGCTAAGAAGAAGGTTATTAAAACCTCACGAATTGTAACCTTCATCCTTTTCCTCGGTCAATTATAACCTATATACCGAGTCTCTTCCACTTTTACTCTGAAAATAGACTTATTCCGTTCGCCCTGAGCCCTGAGTTTATCGAAGGGTCGAAGGGTGGTTCGACTGGCTCACCACGAACGGGGTTCGACAAGCCTGTCCTGAGCGGAGCCGAAGGGCTCACCACGAACGGTATCTGGCACAGCCTATTTCCATGGTTCGTTGGTGGGCACCCACCCAGCCCTTGCTTGGAGGGGAGGGCAATGTCTGGTAGAATGTGCCCAATGGAAGAGGATGAGCTTATCAAGCGCTGTAGGCAGGGCGACCTCGACTGCTTCAATCGGCTTGTAGAGAGGTATCAACGGGAGGTATATAACCTTTCTTTAAGGATGCTGGGCAATGCCCAGGCTGCTGAGGATGCCACCCAAGACGCCTTTATCTCCGCTTTTCGGGGTATCGGCAAGTTCAGGGGTGGCAGTTTCCGGGCATGGCTGTTGCGCATTGCCGCCAACGCTTGCCGCGACCAGCTTCGCTCACTGCGCCGTCGCCCCACCACCTCGCTAGACGCCCTCCCTCTTGAGCTCGAATTGGACCGACATACCCCATCCCCGGAGGAATATGCCCTGAGCCGGGAGCTGGGGCGAGAGATCGGGAAGGCTTTGTCGGCCCTACCCGCCGACCAGCGGCTGGCGGTCATTCTTCGCGACATTGTGGGGCTCGATTATGAGGAGATCGCTCAGGCTACCGGAAGCTCCCTGGGAACGGTGAAGTCCAGGCTCAGCCGGGGGAGGGCCAGGCTTCGCGATCATCTGGGGCAATATCGGGAACTTTTCCGCTAGAGATTTCGTCTTTATAAATAGAGATGTTTAAGAGAAAGAGCGAGTGCCAAAGATTAAAGGGGATGCTTTCCCCATATATCGATGGGCAGCTTAGCCCATCAGAAAGGGAGAGGATAGAGGGGCATATCGAGCAGTGTGATGCCTGCCGTCGGGAGCTTGAGTCCCTCAGGGCGACGGCGAATCTGCTTCATCGGGTGCCTATGGTTTCGCCGCCGCGCTCTTTTGCCCTCGCTGAGCTAGCCCCGATAAATCGGCGCCCCGTTGCCTTCGGGGCGCTGCGCGCTGCCACCGCCGTCGCCGTGTTGCTCCTAGCGTTTCTCTTCCTTGGCGATGCCCTTCACCTCTTCGGCCCAGGACTTATTGGCGAGGAGAGATTGGCCCAAGACACTCCAGAGATGCTGAACGGTGGGGAGGCAGCTTACCAGGCTGCAGGATATGTGTGGCCGGTGTGGCAGATCGAGGTTGCCTTGGTGGCAGTGGTGGTTGTCCTGGCAGTGGCAACGGCAATTTTGTGGCAAAGAAGGAGGTGAGGAAGTGAAAAGGCCCTAAAGAGTTAATTCTATAGGTAAGAAAGGAGGTTCAAGATGAGAAAAGGTTTTTTGGTGGGTTTGCTCATTGGGGTTCTCCTATTAGGAGCAGCAGCCTGTATTTCCTCAGCCAATGCAAATCCTGTAGCGTCCTCCGAGGCACAAAGCCTATCGAATTTGGATGGGAACTCCCAGTGGAGCGGGATCTGGGTCAGCGGCGAGGGGAAGATAACTGTAGTCCCCGATGTCGCTATCCTCACTATCGGCGTTGAGGCTCAAGCATCGACGGTGCAGGAGGCGATAGATGAAGCTGCTGTGGCGATGGATCAGGTCATCGCCACTTTGCGCGCCAATGGGGTCGCCGAAAAGGACATCGAAACTCAGTGGTTCAACATCTACCCGGTGAGAAGTTGGATAGACGGCGGCTATGAGCTCTTGCTCGGCTACCGGGTGACCAATATGGTGACCGCCAATATCAGGGATGTCGAGGCTACCGGCCGTATTATCGATGCGGTAGCTCAGGCGGGGGAAGATTTCATCCAAATCCAAGGGGTGAGCTTCACCGTGGACGACCCCTCGCAGTATTATGCTGAGGCGCGAGCGGAGGCGGTGGCCGATGCCAAGGCCAGGGCCCAGCAATTGGCCGATCTTGCCGGCGTCCAGCTAGGAAAGCCATTCTACATCTCAGAGAGCGGCGGCTTTGTCCCTATCTACTGCGACTATAGGATAGCGATGAGCGAAGGTGGCTTAGTTCCTCCTACCCCTATCAGCCCAGGGGAGACCGAGATCACCCTCACGGTGCAGATGGCCTTTGCCATCCAGTAGGATGATCAGCCGACCCGAGGAGGCCGATTTATCGGCCTCCTTTTTATGTTGCACTTTGCTAGGGGAGATGATAGAATGCGAAAAAGGGGTCCAGCATGGTGCTGAGCGACCGAACAATCAAGGAGGAGATCGCCAAGAAGAGGATCGTCATTGAGCCTCTAGACCCCGCCTGTATCCAGCCAGCAAGCATCGATGTCCACCTCGATAGAAAGCTCCTTGTCTTCCGCAGTTGGCGTTCTCCCTTCTATATCGATGTAAGGCGAAACCTTGAGGATTTGACTGAAATTGTGGAGATCGAGGACGAAAAGCCCTTCTTTTTGCAGCCCGGGGAATTCGTTCTAGGAAGCACCCTTGAGTCGATCACCCTCCCCGATGACATCGTCGGCAGGCTGGAGGGCAAGAGCTCCCTGGGGCGGATCGGGCTTCTCATTCACTCTACCGCCGGCTATGTTGACCCCGGCTGGCAGGGGCACTTGACGCTGGAGCTCTCCAATGTGGCCAAGCTGCCCATCACCCTCTACTATGGGATGAAGATCGGGCAGGTGTCCTTTCTTCGCCTCACCTCAGCAGCGGAGAGGCTCTATGGGGATGAGGGTTTGGGGAGTAAGTATCAGGGTCAGATTGAGCCCACCGCCAGCAGGTACTATCAGGATTTCGAGAAGAAATAGATGCTAAGGGAATTCCCGACTAGTCCAAAAGGGCGAAAAATTGTTCACTGGAATCATCGAAGAGATAGGCACCGTCAGGGCAGTTCGCCCTGGCAAGCTGGCAATATCTGCAAAGAAGGTTATTGAAGATACGAAAAAGGGCGATAGCATCGCCATAAACGGCGCCTGCCTCACCGTCACTGAGCTTTCGGACGATTCCTTCTCCGTGGATGTGATGCCTGAGACGCTGCGGCGCACCAACCTGGGGGCGCTTCGCCCTGGGGATGGGGTGAATCTGGAGCGCCCCCTTGCTGTGGGCGGCCGTTTCGGGGGGCACTTCGTCCAGGGGCATATCGATGGCATGGGAAGGGTTCTCTCGGCAACGCGAGAAGGTGAGGCTCTTCTCGTTAGATACGAGCCACCCCCTGAGATAATGCGCTATGTGGTCGAAAAAGGCTTTATCGCCGTCGATGGGGTAAGCCTCACCGTGGTGGAGTGCAACGCCACCTCCTTTAAGGTCTCGCTGGTTGCCTACACCCTGGAGAATACCAATCTCGGTGGCAAGAGAGTGGGGGATGTGGTAAATTTAGAGGTGGACATCATCGCAAAGTATGTGGAGCGACTGAGGGAGGGAAGCTCAGGGATAACCATGGAATTTTTGGCGGAGCATGGCTTCCTTTCCACACCACTACGCTAGCTTGGAGGATGATTAAAATGGGGCTGGCAACAATCCCGGAGGCAATTGAAGATATCAGGGCAGGAAAGTTTGTGATCATCGTTGACGATGAGAGCCGCGAGAATGAGGGCGACCTCGCCATGGCGGCGCAGAAGGTTACCCCCGAGGCGATCAACTTCATGGCGAAGCACGCCCGTGGGCTCATCTGCCTGCCTATCATCGGGGAGAGGCTGGATGAACTCAGGATCCCGATGATGGTTGGGGAAAATACCTCAAGGCATGAAACAGCCTTCACCGTATCCATCGAGGCGAAACACCGGGTTACTACCGGCATCTCCGCTTACGATCGGGCGGCCACCATCAAAGCGGTGCTCGACCCCACAACTAAGCCTGAGGATCTTGCTCGCCCCGGGCACACCTTCCCCCTGAAGGCCAGGGAAGGGGGAGTGCTGGTGAGGGCGGGGCATACCGAGGCTATAGTGGACCTGGCGAGGCTCGCCGGGCTTTATCCGGCGGGGGTGATCTGCGAGATCATGGTGGAGGACGGCACCATGGCTCACTTCCCCGAGCTTGAGACCATGGCGGAGCAGCACGGGCTAAAGATGGTGGCCATCTCTGAGCTCATCGCTTACAGGAGACGCCATGAGAGGCTAGTTAAGAGGGTGGCTCAGGCCAATCTGCCCACCAGGTATGGCGAGTTTGTCGCCATCGCCTATAAGAGCACCATCGACCCCGATGAGCATGTGGCTCTGGTAAATGGAGACATATCAGGGGAGGAGCCGGTGCTGGTTCGGGTGCATAGCGAGTGCCTCACCGGGGACGTCTTCGGCAGCCTGAGATGTGATTGTGGCGACCAGATCGCCCTTGCTATGCAGGCCATTGCCAACGAGGGAAGAGGCGTCTTCCTCTACATGAGGCAGGAAGGGAGGGGGGTTGGGCTTCATAACAAGATCCGCGCCTATGCCCTTCAGGATCAGGGGCTGGACACTGTGGAGGCCAATGAATTGCTGGGTTTCCCCGCCGACCTTCGCGACTACGGCATCGGCGCTCAGATATTGGCGGATCTCGGCCTTAAGGACATCAGGCTTTTAACCAATAACCCGAAAAAGGTGGTCGGGCTTGAGGGCTATGGACTGAAAGTTGTGGAGTCGGTGCCCATCATTGCCAAACCTAACCCAAGGAACATCCACTACCTGGAGACAAAGCAACAGAAGATGGGCCACCTTCTCGGGATAGAGGAGGGGTAGAGGCATGAGCCTTAATCAAAAAGGAGGGAATATTGACCAAAAGCTATGAAGGCACGCTTCTCGGCGAAGGCTTGAGATTTGGGGTGGTTATCTCCCGCTTCAACGAGTTCATCACGACAAGGCTTCTGGAGGGTGCCGAGGACGCTCTACTTCGCCACGGCGTCAAAGAAAGCGACATCGAGGTTGCCTGGACCCCGGGCTCCTTTGAGATCCCCTTAATCGCTAAGAAGATGGCAGAAACGGGGAAGTATGCTGCCATTATCTGTCTCGGCGCGGTGATCAGAGGCGGCACATCCCACTTCGACTACATCGCCACTGAGGTAACTAAGGGAATTGCGCAAGTAGGCTTAGCGACTGGGATGCCGGTTATCTATGGGGTGGTCACCGCAGACACCCTGGAGCAGGCCATCGAGCGAGCGGGAACAAAGATGGGCAACGCCGGCTTTCAGGCGGCGGCAAGCGCTATCGAGATGGCGAACCTGATGCGGACGATTACTCGGTGACCTTATAGACCGTGTCCCCTCGCCTTACCCGGTCGGGGACCTTGACCCCCACCACATCCCCGGCTTTGGCTTTCTTAACGTCCACATTTTGGATTTGCATGGACTCGACGACAAGCTCCACGTCGGTGGTGTGTCCCTTGATGTGGATCTTATCCCCCACCTTGAGGGGGGCGGTGAGATCGATCCCTGCCACCACCGGCCTGGCAAAGAAGTCGCTTACCATGCCGATTTCCTCTTCCACCATAAAAAGCTCCTCCTTTTTCCCAACTAGTATACCTGCTTCCCAGGTGTAAATCAACATCCCTTTTTCGAGAAACCTCTTGACATGGTGATTTGCTTAACCTATAATTAGAACACATGTGCGACAAAGAGCGTCGCGAAAAAGATGAAAATGCGGAAAATCCTTCATATCGACCTCGATGCCTTTTTCGTCTCCGTGGAGCAGGCGCACAACCCCGAGCTCAGGGGAAAGCCTGTGGTTGTTGGTGGTGAGCCTGATTCTCGCGGTGTGGTTGCCTGCGCCTCCTATGAGGCGAGGGCCTACGGGCTTTGCGCCGGCATGCCCTTGAGGAGGGCCTATCGCCTCTGCCCTGAAGCGATCTTCCTGAAGGGTAGCCTCCCCCGTTATCGTGATGCATCAGCAAGATTTATAGCCATCCTCGCCGACTTCAGCCCCCAGCTTGAGCCTGTGGGGCTCGATGAGGCTTACCTCGATCTCACCGGCTTCGAGCCTATTTACGGCCCTACTTTGAAGACGGCGCTAAGAATAAAACAGCGGATAAAGAACGAAATAGGGATCACGGCATCTGTTGGCATTGCCACCTCTAAATTGGTGGCCAAGATCGCTTCAGAACTGGCAAAGCCAGACGGGCTGCTTGAGGTAGCGTCCGGGGAGGAGCGCCTTTTTCTCGCCCCGCTACCCATCGTCAAGCTCCCCGGGGTGGGACCAAAGACGGAGCAGTTGCTAGAGGGGGTCACCACCATCGGGGAGCTCGCTAATTTACCAGCCTCCTTTCTAAAACACAGCCTTGGCGCCCTGGGGGAGGTGATCCACCGCTATGCCATGGGCATTGATGAAAGGGAAGTTGAGCCCCCTCAAGCCGCCAAATCGATAAGCCGGGAGACCACCCTCATCGAGGATACCTTAGACCGCCCTCTCCTTAGGGCGGTGCTTTGTTACCTCAGCGAAAGGGTGGGCGCTGAACTGCGCCAGCAAGGGAGAAGGGCGAGGTGTGTCACGCTAAAGCTCAGGTATGCCGATTTTGACTCCATCACCCGCAGTCGCACCCTAAGAGAGGCCACAAATGCCGACCAGGCGATCTTTGATGCCGGGGTTGAGCTCCTTGAGGGAGCGCTCTCCCAAAGGCGGCAGCGGGTGCGCCTTATTGGTATCGGGGTATCAAACCTGGTCGGTGGGGAAAGGCAGCTCAGCCTGTTGGATTCATCAATGGAGAACTGGGAGCTTCTGGACAGGGTTATCGATCGCATCCGCAGGAGGTATGGCTTCACCGCGGTCCAAAGAGGACAAACCTTGCCCCTTAAGGATGTCTCCCCTACTGAGAATGGCAACTACCTGCTCGCGACCCCTTCTCTTTCCCGCTAACATCCCCTGCAAATTTCCTTGACGGGTGAAAAGGGCGGTGCTTTGGTTTATATTAATAATCCCCGTTTGAGAAACCCCTTGACAAGAGGATTTGACTAATCTATGATTGCTCTCGAAGATAGGTGCGGTAGGAAATTTCTCACGGCGGTATTTGCGGTGTACTTGAAGTGGCCTTTGGTAAATATCAGGCATATAGTGTGACAGCATAAAAGTTAATATTCAATCGAGGAGGAGAGGTGAGCACAGAAAGGCTAGCCAAATTTATAGTGGAAACTTCCTATAAAGCGCTTCCGGGGGAGGGGATAAAGACTGCCAAAGAGGCGATTGTGGATTGCTTGGGCTGTGCTTTAGTTGGCTATGCAGATAAAGGGAGCAAGATTCTCATTGAGTATGCTAGGGAGAGAGGTGGTAATCCCGAGGCGGGGATTATCGGCGGGGGGTTTAAAGCCCCTGCCTCTGAGGCAGCATGGGTTAATGGCACATTAGCCCATGCCCTGGATTACGATGATGTTGCGCCCATCACGGCTGGACATCCCTCGGTGGCGCTCTTACCTGCCGCTTTAGCCTTGGTGGAGAAGCATCATCTTTCGGGGAAAGAGGTATTGTTAGCCTACATTATAGGTTATGAGGTGATGGCTGCGATTGGCAAAGCCTGTGCTTTGCGCCACTACCTCCTGGGTTGGCATTGCACCTCCACCTTCGGGAGCTTAGGCGCTGCTGCCGTTGGTGCCAAGCTACTCAAGCTGAATTTGGAAGAAACCAGGATGACATTGGGGATCGCTGCTTCCTTGACGGGAGGATTAAAACAAAACTTTGGCACCATGACCAAGCCCCTCCACGCCGGGAATGCTGCTAGGAATGGTGTAGTAGCAGCAGATATGGCTCAGAGGGGCTTCACCGCTGTCCAGGATATCATGGAGACCCCGATGGGATTCTGCAAGGTCTTCGGCGGTGGTGAGGAGCTCGACATAGCTGGAGCCACTCAGGATCTGGGGGAAAGCTTTCAAATATCGTCTACCCTAGAAATCAAACCTTACCCCTCCTGCCGTGGCACCCACCCCTCCATAGATGCCGCCCTGGGTTTGAGGAAAAAGAACCGATTTGAAATAGACGATATAGCTGAGGTGGAATGCCATGGAAGTGCTTGGATACCTCAATCAGCATGTATCTATTCCCATCCTAAAACCGGCCTGGAGGGGAAGTTCAGTGTGGAATACTGCGTCCTCCGGGCTTTAATGGAAAATGGGGTTTCCATGAAGCATTTCACCGATGAGAAGGTGATGGAGCACACTATCCAAGAGCTCATCCCCAAGGTGAAGTATATTCCTGATCCAGAGGCAATGCTGTTCACCCCCTTTGAGGTGGTGGTAAAGCTTAAAAATGGCAGGGTTTTATCCCATAAAGTAACTTCACTCACAGGGGACCCAAGTAATCCGGTGAGCCAGGATGATCTGCATGCCAAATACAGGGATTGTGCTGCCGCGGTTCTTTCTCCCCAGGAGATCGAGAGGTCTCTGGAGATGGCTTCCAATCTGGAGAAATTAAAGGACATCACTCCTTTAATGAATATAATAACTAAAATAGAGGCGGGGAGATGAACGAGGATATTGAGAAAATAGAGGAGCGGAGGAAGGAATGGGAAGAGAATATACTGCCGAAGTCACTGAAGAGGTTTGGTGCGACAGAAAACCCCACTAAATTCTATACCCCCGCTGACTTAAAGAGCCACGATTTCTTAGAGAAGGTGGGCTTCCCCGGCGAATATCCCTATACTGCCGGCAATTACGCTTTCCCCCCTTCGGCGGTAACACCAAACATGATAAGATTAGGGAGATTGGGGGGAGGA
>JACUUT010000099.1 GCA_014859165.1 Dehalococcoidia bacterium | reverse complement strand
GGGTCATTCGGGTCCCTTGTGCTGGAAGGGTGAGCGTGCTTCACATTCTCAAAGCTTTTGAAAAGGGCGCCGCTGGAGTGCTGGTGATGGGCTGTCAGGAAGGCGCTTGTTGCCATCTAACGGGCAACATTAGGGCAAAGGAAAGGGTAAAGTATGCCGAAGACTTGCTCAAAGAAGTAGGAATAAATGGACAGCGAGTAAAAATGGTAAATTTCGGCCCTGATATGGCTCACAAGTTCGCCCGTGAGATCGAGGAGATGGTGGAAAAGATAAAGGAGGAATGAGCAATGATAATCGCCGAAAGGAAGCCCTTGGAGGAAATTAGAAATATGCTTGCTGGGTATAAAAGGATTCTGGTGGTGGGATGTGGAACCTGTGTCACCATCTGCTGGGCCGGTGGAGAGAAGGAGGTGGGAATACTTTCCTCCCAACTTAGGCTTGCTTCCAGCAAAGATGGAAGCGAGCTTTCCATTATGGAAGCGGTAGTCGAAAGACAATGCGAAAAAGAGATGGTGATTGAAGAACTTGGAGATAAAGCTCCCGGGGTGGAGGCGATTCTCTCTCTGGGCTGTGGGGCTGGAGTGCAAACGATGGCTGAATTATTCGAGGAAAAGCCAGTCCTCCCAGCACTGAACACCACTTTTATTGGGATGCCTGAAAAAGAAGGGCTCTGGGTAGAAATGTGCGGGGCTTGCGGTGATTGCTTCTTAGATCGAACAGGAGGCATTTGCCCTGTAGTTCGCTGCGCTAAGGGGCTCCTTAACGGGCCTTGTGGCGGCACAAGGAAGGGTGGGAAATGCGAGATAGATCCAGATAAAGATTGTGCCTGGGTTCTCATTTACCACAGGCTGGAAAGGCAAGGAAGGCTCGATTTAATGAGGAAGTATTATGAGCCTAAGAATTACCGGGCAGTGAAAAGGCCCGGGAAGATTGAAGCCTTGGAGGCTTAAATCATAGGGGGTGCAAAAATGGCAAGACCTTTCAGGGAAACGCTTAAAACGAAGGATTTTATTGTAACCGCTGAGGCTGGACCAGGAAAAGGGGCAAATACAGAGAAGTTGGTTGAGCATATTGAGCTTCTAAAAGATAAGGTGGACGGTCTAAATGTGACTGATAATCAAAGTGCGGTGATGCGATATCCTTCCCTTGGGACTTGCCTTCTCATCAAGGAGCATGGTGGGGAGCCAATTCTTCAAATAACTTGCCGCGATCGGAATCGCCTGGCAATCCAGGCAGATCTTCTTTTTGCTTACTCCAGAGGAATAAATAATGTTCTTTGTCTCACCGGTGATGCTATCGACACGGGTGACCATAAAGAAGCAAAGCCCGTCTTCGACCTTGATTCAGTTCAATTGATTCATCTGGTTCATACCCTGAATTCTGGCAAGGATATGGCCGGAAATGAACTTGAAGGGGGTGTTGATTTCTGTATCGGGGCATCTGCTACTCCCTCAGCAGACCCCATCGAGCCTCAACTTATGAAATTCCAAAAAAAACTCGATGCCGGGGTGGGCTTCATTCAAACTCAAGCTGTTTATGATATGGATGAGCTCAAAAGATTCATGGAGAATTTCCATAAGATGGATAATATTGACGGGGTTAAGATTTTAGCTGGGATAGTTCCTATCTGGGGAGCAAAGATGGCAAGATATATGAACGAAAATGTTCCGGGAATATATGTTCCTCAGTATTTAATCGACGAAATAGACCAAGCTCCTAAAGGAACAAAAGCAGCAAAAGGAATAGAAATGGCTGGAAGGATAATAGGACAGATAAAGGAAGAGAAAATTTGTGATGGAGTTCATGTTATGGCCATTGGGAGAGAGGAAAGGGTTCCTGCGATTCTGGAAGCTGCTGGAATATAAAATAAACCCTTCTGTCACCCTGAGCGAAGCGAAGGGTCTAAAAGGATACTAGAGATTCTTCGCTACGCTCAGAATGACAAGGAGTAAGGAGGTGGAAAATTGACTGTAGTCTTAAACGAGCAAGACACTAAATTCAAATATGATGTAGCTGAGGAGCCTGGTGGAGAGAATATCAAACTTTGTTTCGCCTGTGGGCTCTGCACCGCAAGTTGCCCTGTGGCAGACATTGACCCCGAATATAATCCTCGAAAGATAA
>JACUUT010000098.1 GCA_014859165.1 Dehalococcoidia bacterium | reverse complement strand
AGGTGATAAAATAGGGTGATGACAGCGATCGTTCTCGCCGGTGGAAAGAGCCTGAGGCTGGGGCGGGACAAGGCTCTGGAGGAAATTGGTCGCCAGAGCCTTATCGAGCGGGTCATCGAAAGGCTCTCTCCGCTGGGAAATGAGATTGTCGTGGTCACCTCTTCAAGCGACCACCTCCCTGATTTTAACATGAGAAGGGTATACGATATCTACCCGGGGAAAGGTCCCATAGGTGGCATCTACTCCGGGCTCAAGGCGGCTCCCTCTTTTCATAGCCTGGTGGTCGCCTGCGATATGCCTTTTCTAAACATCGCCCTGCTTCGCTACCTTATAGAGCTCTCCCCAGGATTCGATGTCGTTATCCCCAGGGTGGAGGGGAAGGTGGAGCCGCTTCACGCCGTTTACTCCAAGAACTGCCTTGCTCCCATTGAGGCCTTGCTTTATGAAGGTAAGCTTAGAATTGCTGATTTCTTCCCCGAAGTAAGGGTGAGATATGTTGAGGAGGATGAGATCGAAAAATTCGATCCGGAGCACCTGAGCTTCTTCAATATCAACTCCGAAGCCGACCTGGAGTGTGCCCGGTCGCTCCTGGTAGGAGAACCCAAATGATCAGTGTGGAAGAAGCCCTGGAGAAGGTGCTCAGCTATGTCCAGGTGCTTGATGAAGATGTCCATTCCCACATCGATGTCCCCCCCCTGGACAATGCCGCCATGGATGGCTATGCCATAAAGGCGGAGGATGCCCTTGGGGCCACCCCCTCCTCCCCCGTCTTTCTCGATGTCATCGGCGAGGTGAGCGCAGGCGCTATAGCAGAAAAGGCAATTGAGTGGGGAACGGCGATTCGCATCATGACCGGGGCGCCCCTTCCTAAGGGGGCCGATAGCGTGGTGAGGTTCGAGGACACCGATGAGGCCCTGCTCCGATCTAATCGGAGCCCCTTGACTCAAATCGGCGTCCTTTGCCAAATACCAAAGGGGAAAGATGTACGCCGCGCCGGGGAGGACATTGCTCGTGGGGAGTTGGTCTTAAAGAAAGGGACTCCTCTTCGCCCCCAGGAGGTCGGGGTGCTCGCCTCCCTGGGAAAGGCAACGGCTTGGGTGATTCGCCGCCCTGAGGTGGCCATCCTCGCCACTGGCGATGAGCTTATGGACATCGGCCAGCCTCTTCCTGAGGGAAAGATCTATAACAGCAATAGCTTCAGTATCGCCGCTCAGGTGCTTCGCTATGGCGGCATCCCCAAGATGCTAGGCATTGCCCGGGATCGATTTGGGGACATCGAAGATAAGATAAAGGAGGCGCTCTCCTCAGACATGCTTATCACCTCGGGAGGGGTCTCTGTGGGGGACTACGACCTGGTGAAGGATGTTTTAGCAAAACAGGGAGAGATCTCCTTCTGGACGGTGAGGATGAAACCAGGCAAACCCCTGGCCTTTGGGGCGATTAGGGGGGTGCCCCATCTGGGGCTGCCGGGAAATCCGGTGAGCTCCATGATCAACTTCGAGCTATTCGCTCGCCCCGCAATCCTCAAGATGATGGGGAAAAAGAAACTTGCCAAGCCATCGGTTGAGGCAATAATGGAGAGCAGCATTCAGAATAGCGATGGTCGCCGTATCTTCGCTCGGGCAATGGTGAGAAGGGAGGGCGAGCGCTACTTTGCCCGGCTCACCGGACCCCAGGGCTCGGGAATCCTCACCTCGATGGCCCGCGCCAACGGGCTAGTGATTGTTCCCGAGGATGTGAAAGTGGTAAAGAATGGAGAGGTGGTTCAGGCACTTATGCTTGATTGGAGCGAGGAATAAGCTAAACTCGAAAACACCGAAGCGATGGCGCAGATGCCGGGGAAAGGAGGGTTCGAAAAAATGCCACCTGTTGTTTCTATAGTCGGTAAATCGAAGGCCGGTAAGACCGCGCTGGTGGAGCGGTTGGTTGCTGAACTGAAGGGGCGGGGCTATCGCGTGGCCACGGTGAAGCACAACCCTCAGGACTTCGAACTGGATCAGGCTGAAAAGGATAGCTGGCGCCACGCCCAAGCGGGAAGCGATGCCGTAGTCATTAGTTCTCCACAGAAGCTAGCCCTGATCAAACATCAAGACCATGATGCCTCTATCCAGGAGATATTGCACCTACTCGGCGAGGGATTTGACATCGTGATCACCGAAGGATTTCGAAGGGGTCATGCCCCCAAGATCGAGGTGCACCGCAAGGAGCTCGCGGAAGGGCTGCTTTGCTCTCCCGCCGAGCTCTTCGCCATCGTCACCGACGAACCC
>JACUUT010000097.1 GCA_014859165.1 Dehalococcoidia bacterium | reverse complement strand
TCTTGAAGCGTTACAGCGACAGCTTTGCCCTTTATGGACAAAGGGACATTCGTGCTGTCTGTGCCACTTGCCGGCCCCCCGCTGGGCATATGGCCCCCTCGGTAGATGATGTCGCCCCTCTTTGCGCCCCGTCTTTTAGGCCTTCGCCTCTTCGCGTTCCCAGGCCCGCTTTGCGATAGCCTCGATGCTGGCCTGGAGAGCTGCATCGAGGTCGATGGCCGATGTAGCCTCTGGCGCTGCTAGCGCAGTGATAGCCTTGCCCTCCATCTTGGCCTCTATCAACTTGTAGAGGGCCTCGCGATAGTCATCGTGATACTGGGAGAGGTCGAAGCCCCGATTTATCGGGGTCATCGCCTCCAGCAATGCCATCGCTGAGGACATCTCCTTCTCGGAAATCATCGCCTGCTGATTCAGCACGGAGAAGTCAACGCTCCTCAGCTCATCGGCATAGTAGAGTGTCTGGAGAAGCATGCCTCTGTCATACGGGCGCACAATAGCCAGGTGCTCCCGCTCGCGGTAGGTCAGCTTCGCCACGGCACACAGCCCCTTCTTCTCCATAGCGAGGCGGAGGAGCTGGAACGCCTTGAGCCCCACGTCCTCGGGGATGAGGTAATAGGACTTCTCAAACACCCGCGGGTCGAGGCCGCCGGGTTCAACGAAGGACTCGACCTCGATGACCTTGAGGGATTTGAGCGGGAGGGACTCAAAATCAGCATCCTCGAAGGGGATATACTGGTTCTCCGCCAGCTCGTAGACCTTCTGAATCTCGGTGCCCTCCAGCATCCGCTCACAGGTGGGGCACCACCTGGGCATCTTGATGCGGGTCATGCACTCCCGATGCACCTGGTGGAAGTTCACCCTCTTATCCTCGGTGGCGGTATAGAGCTTGGCCGGGATCGCCACGAGCCCAAAACTGATTGTGCCCTTCCAGATAGACCTTTGTGCCATCTTTGCACCTCCTTCTTTATTAGGTATTAGGGCGCAAAGAGGGGCTATTCAGTTGTCAGAACAAGGGAAGTTTTCCTTCTCTCTCACCCCCTTCTAATCCGATGTAAACGGGAAAGCGCAACTTCCCATCCTCGGTTTCATCTAGGAACTTGACCCGGCACCGTATTGGCTCTATCCAGCGGACGCCTGCTACAGGGAAGCCGTAGGGCGGATGGGCTTTGCCCATCGCGCTGAGGCGAACTAGCTCCCAGTTGGAAAAGCCAGTTCCTACCTCGCCCCGATAGACGAAGCGATCCCCCTCCTTCGAGGCCAGAACCAGCGCCCCGAAGGTGTCTGCTCTAGCCCCCTTTCCCTGGGTAAGCCCCACGGCGTAGAGCGTTAGCTCCTTTGATACCTTGACCTTGAGCCACTGCGGGGAACGCTTACCGGGGAGATACAGGCTCTCCCTGTGCTTGGCCATAACTCCCTCATACCCGTTCTCTGCCAGGCTGGTGAACATCCAGACCCCCTCGCTTTCGATGAAAGGGGTATGCTTTACCCTCTCGGTGTCGGCAAGGATTTTGTCCAGTTTGGCCTTCCTGGACCACAACGGCTCGGCGATCACCGGCACGTCGTAGATCTGAAGGATGTCAAACACCATAAGGGTTGCTGGGCAGAGCCCGCTGGCCAACCTGATGCGGAAGGAATCCCCCTTGTGAACCCTCCCCTGGATGAGGGGAAAGGTCTTGGTGGACCCATCACCACAGACGAGTTCCCCATCGAGGACCGCGGGCGTGGCGATCTCCATCGCCTCTCGGTTGACCTCGGGGAATTGGGTGGTGATGTCGTTGCCGCTGCGCCCTACCAGCCTCACGCCATCGGCAGAGACATAGGCTATGCACCTGCATCCGTCCCACTTTGGCTCGAACAGGTATTTGGGATTGTTAAACGGTGCCTGGGCAAGTTCCGCCAGCATCGGGCGGAACTCCATCAGTCTCCTTTCTAGGGGCGCTTTCCTTCAAGGAAGGACTGCCCTCAAATGCCTTGTTTTCTCGATAAACTGTTTGACAGAATTCACAGTCTGCATTCCCAAACCAATTACAAGGGTGAACTTCGAGGTGAAGAGGGCAACTGCTTATTCTGGAACAGATTGGGCACAGTCCATCTTCGTCAAGAGAGTAACCATGCTTGAGGCACTTTGTTTCTGACATTACTTTCCTCCTCTTCTCTCATACTAGGATTGCCTCTGGGATTGGGATCACCTCCGCAGGGGTCTCCTTCTCCTCTTCTTCCTCCTCGCCGTCTTTGTGCCTGATTAGGTAGAGCTTCCAGTTCATGACAAAGTGCTTCA
>JACUUT010000096.1 GCA_014859165.1 Dehalococcoidia bacterium | reverse complement strand
GGGAGATTGGGGGGAGGAGCTTACGGAGCTATGGGAGGAGGGCTGGTAAGGGCAGCGATGTATTCGGGATATGGAACGCCGGAGGATACCAGGGACTATTATATCAAGGCGGAGGCGGCAGGACCGAATATAGCCTTCGATCTCCCTACACAGTGTGGCTATGATTCAGATAACCCAATGGTCAGGGGCGAAGTGGGTAGAGTTGGAGTATCAGTCGATACTTTAAGAGACTTCGAAGTGATTTATGAAGCCTTCACCGACGGGAAAAATATCGATAGGATTGCCTCCAACTTCACCATTAATGCCCCGGCGAATATTATTATTGCCCTGTATTTAGCATTGGCTGATAAGAGGGGGATACCTTATAACAAATTGAGGGCTACCCCGCAGAACGATATCTTAAAGGAATTTATAGCCCGCGGCACCTATATCTTCCCCCCCAGGCCCGCCGTTCACAGGATGTTCAGGGATAGCCTGGTGTTTTTAACCAAAAATTGCCCTAATGTGAATATCACCAGCATTGGGGGATATCATATAAGGGGGGCAGGATGCACTCGGGAGCAGGACTTGGCCTTCAGCATGGCTATAGGCATTACCTATCTGCAAACGGGCATCGATGCCGGGCTTGAGATCGACTCCTTCGCCCCTCAGTTCACCTTCAACGCCTTTGGAGGGAGCATGGAATTCTTCAAGGAGATCGCCTTCCAGAGAGCTGCTCGAAGGATGTGGGCGAAGATCATGAAAGGGAGATTTGGAGCGAAGAACCCCAAGAGTATGATTATCCGCATGCCCCTTGGCGCCCACATGGGGCTTGAAAACACCACAGCACAACGCCCCCTCAACAACCTGACTCGCTCGGTAGTGGGTGGTATTGCTTGTGCCCTCTCCGGTGGAGCGCCCGTGGCTGCGCCGCCTTATGATGAGCCCTTAGGGTTGGGGTGGAGCCTGGAGGCGCAACAGCTTTCGAGGGATGCTATGATGGTTCTGCTCCTCGAAGCTAAGTTGTGTGAGGTGGTCGATCCCTTCGCTGGCTCCTATTATATAGAGTCCCTAACCGATGAGATTGAGGAAGCGGGGTGGAAGGAATTGGAGAGAGTCGAGGCTATGGGTGGAGCGGTAGCCGCTGTTGCGAACGGTTACATGTATCGAGAAGTGGCAAGAAGCGCCTATGAGAGGCAGAGAAGAATAGAAACGGGAGAGGATTTAGTGGTAGGTGTCAATTGTTGTCTCGGGGAAAATGAATTGGAGGTGATACCTGCCAGGATGGTGCCACATCCCTATGACCCGGTTAAAAGGGAGCAGGCAGAGGAAAAACAGGTCGCCAACCTCAAAGAGGTGAAGAGGACAAGGGATAATCGAGAAGTCGCCCGATTGCTGAGGGAATTAAAGGAAGCAGCAAAGAAGGAAGAAGAGAATCTCATCCCTCACTTCATAGAATGCGCCAAGGCTTATGTCACGGAGCAGGAAATGTGCGATGTGCTGAGGGAGATATTTGGTGAATATCAGCCAGTGGCAATTTGAGCCTTGCTCAAGAGGGATTAAAGGGGATGGGTGAACGAAGAACCTAGATTAAAGATGGAGGTGAGAAAGTGAACAAGGATATTAAGAAAATAGAGGAGCGGAGGAAGGAATGGGAGGAGAAGACACTGCCGAAGTCCCTGAAGCGGTATGGCTTGACGAAAAGTCCCACCAGTTTTTACACCCCCCTGGATACTAAAGAGCATGATTTTCTGGAGAAGGTGGGCTTCCCCGGGGAATATCCCTATACTGCCGGGCCATACCCCAGCTCTGCCTTCCCTCTTATGCGTCTTCAGGCGAGGGGTGAAGCCGGGGAACTAGATGTAAGAAGGGCTGGTATGTATTCAGGCTACGGCACAGCGGAGGATAGCCGAATTTTTTATAAAGCGATGCAGGCTCGAGGGTGGACGGGTGGTCCCAATATCGCCTTCGACCTTCCTACCCAGTGCGGTTATGACTCGGATGACCCTATGGCACGAGGTGAGGTGGGCAGGGTTGGAGTGGCGGTAGATACCCTGCGCGACTTCGAGGTCATTTTTGAATCCTTCACTGATGGCAGGGACCTGGATAAGATTGGCTCCAATTTCACCATAAATGCATCGGCGAATATCATCCTGGCGATGTATTTCGTTCTGGCGGAGAAGCGTGGCATCCCTCTGGAAAAGCTGGTAAGTACCCCCCAGAATGACATTCTAAAAGAGATTGTGGCCCGAGGCACCTATATCTTTCCCATCAGACCCTCGATGCGGATGACCAGGGACAGCATTGTTTTTTGTGTTGAACACAA
>JACUUT010000028.1 GCA_014859165.1 Dehalococcoidia bacterium | reverse complement strand
TCCTATTTTATCACCTTCCGCTTAGAAAGGGAAACGCTGCCCTGGAAATAAAGCAAAGGCCGACAGGTCATTCAAGACCTGCCGGCCTGCCCCTGGTGCCTTGCCCCAGAATAGAATAAGCGCCTAGCGGGTCCTACCCCTTTGTTCCCATTCTAATTTTCCCACTTCGGCCATAGGCAGCTCTATCACGGGCACGTACCAAACCGACGCCCCTGCGAGCGCCTGTGGGTAGGTGACCGCGAGTAGCGCCTCAGTGCTCTCCGCCTCAATGAGGTCGACGCTTAACATTGTGTTCAACGGAAACCCAGGGAAGGGTATTCCCAGACATATGTGGCGAGCCAGCATCTTTACGCCCGGAGGCGGGCTTTTCCACACCTTATCGCTTGCCTCACTCACATCCCCCGCCTTAGCCACATCAAACATCGAGAACCTCAGAAACCTCATCTTACTCCTCCTTTGTCAACTTTGTACCTGAAGGGCAAGGTGCCCAGGGGCAAGCTGTATTCTACGGCACACGAGCCCGAAAAACAACGGCGTTCAGGCTCTGAGGGCGGCACCCAGTTCCCTGTGGAGCCTCTCCAGAATCCTTTCTTGCTCCTTATTCACCTCTTCATCGGTCAGGGTGCGGCTTGGAGATTGATAGAGGATTCTGAAGGCGAGGGATTTCTTCCCCTGGGGCACCTGCTCCCCGGTATAGACATCGAAGAGGGCGACCTTAGCCACTAAAGGGAAACTTTGGATAATATCCTGCACGCGCTTTGCGGCCACCTCCCCATCCATAACCAGGGCGATGTCGCGAAGGGTGGCGGGGAATCTCGGTATCGGGCGATATTTGCGGGGCGCTATGGTGGTGGGGAGCAGCTTCTCAAGGTTGATTTCGAAGAGGTAGACGGGGCGCGAGATGTCGAAGCCTTCGGCCATCCTGGGATGAAGCTCCCCGATAATCCCAAGCTCCTCGCCCCAAAGCATGATCCTTGCCACCCTGCCGGGGTTGAAGAGTTCGTCATTCACTGGCTCAAAGCTCGCCTCAACGCCCAGGCGTTCAAAGAGGGTCTCCAAAACACCCTTGACATCGAAGAAATCGAGCACCTCGCCCTCGCCATGCCACGATCGGTCGAGGCGGGGGCCGCTCAATACCCCCGCTAGCATCTGGCGCTCCTCGGGGAGGTTACCCTCCCGGGGCAAATATACCTTGCCTACCTCAAACAGCCTGATGCTACCCTCCTCGTGCTTCTCGTTTGCAGAGAGGGCCTCTAGGAGCCCGGGACGCAGGGTTGTGCGCAAATACTCCTGTTCCGTGGTTATTGGATTGGCGATCTTTAGCGGGGTGAGCCCTGAATTGAGAACCACTTTGCGGGAAACCTCAAGGCTGATCAAAGAATAGGTGATCACCTCCTGTATCCCGCAGCCAGCGAGGATATCGCTCGCCCTTTCCCTTATGGCGCGCATTGGGTCAGCTTCATATTGTGGCAATGCGCCGCTGGGCAGGGTGATGGGGAGTTCATCGTAACCAATGATGCGCGCAATCTCTTCAACGAGGTCTTCGGCGAGGCGAACATCGGTGCGCCAGTAGGGAATAGCGATGGAAAGCTCTTCAGTGCTCACTGTCTGGCAGTCAAACCCTAGAGAGCACAGCACCTTCATCATCTTTTCGAGCCCTATCTTTATACCCAGGATGCGCTCCACCTGCTTTGTGGAGAGTGCGATAGGTTTCGCTTCCTTTTTGCCCGAATAGACATCGATGATACCCCTGGCGATCTTGCCGCCGGAGAGCTCAGCCATAAGCTGGGTGGCGCGCTTGAGGGCCAGCATGGTGAGCTCAGGGCTGATCCCCTTCTCGAAGCGTAGCGAAGCCTCGCTCCTGAGCTTAAGTCTTGCCGCGGTGCGCCTGATGCTCACCGAATTGAAGTTCGCCGACTCTATCAAGACCGAGGTGGTCTCCTCGGTCACCTCGCTCCCCGAGCCACCCATTACCCCAGCGATAGCCACTGGACCCTCTCCATCGGCGATGACAAGCATATCGCTTTGGAGCATCCGCTCCACTCCATCGAGGGTGGTGATAGATTCATCCCCAGCACGGCGCACGATTATCCTTTTTGGGGCAAGCCTTTCATAATCGAAGGCATGAAGGGGCTGCCCATACTCCAGCATCACATAGTTGGTGACATCGACGATATTGTTGATGGGGCGCATGCCACAGGCAAGAAGTCTCTGCTCCATCCAGGGGGGCGATGGCGCCACCTTAACATCGGTGATGAGGCTGGCGCAGTATCTCGGGCATAAATCTGGGTCGGCGATCTCCACCGAGACTTTTCGCTCTATGAGTTCGCCTGGTTCGTCATATCTCGTTTCGGGGAGGCACACCGATTTCCCCGTGAGTGCTGCGACCTCCCTGGCGATTCCAATGATGGACAGGCAGTCAGGGCGATTGGGCGTTATATCCAGGTCAAAGATGGCATCGCCAAGGTAATCATTGAGAGGGACACCCAAGGGGGCATCGGGGGGCAGGACCATAATCCCCTCGTGCCTATCGGAGATGCCTAGCTCTCTTTCGGAGCAGATCATCCCCTCGGAGGCAATGCCACGGATCTTCGCTCTTTCGAGCCTTACGGGTTCCCCGCTTTGGGGGTCGATGAGTGGGGCACCGATTCTGGCGAAGGCAACCTTTTGCCCCATCTCCAGGTTAGAGGCGCCACAAACAGATCTGAGGCACTCCCCTCTCAGGTCAATAGTGGCGAGCTTGAGGCGCGCGGCGTGGGGATGAGGCTCGATGGCCACCACCTGTCCCACCACGATATTCTCCCAGCCACCGATGGTCTCTATCCCCTTCACCTCAGTCCCGGACATAGTCAGCCTTTTCGCCAGCTCCTTCGGGGAGAGGGCGATGTCCACATATTCTCGGAGCCAATTAAGGGGCGCTTTCATTTTTTCGCTCTAGGCGCTACGTCTCATCCATTTGCGTCCTGGTCGCTATTATCGCTAATCATGGCCTTGATAAATTCGTGTAAGCATATGCCTTTATTGAGATGCCCAATTGCATATTTCGAAACATTCGAAAAGTTCGAAAAACTAGAATTGCCTCAAGAACCTAAGATCGTTCGAATAAAAGAGCCTTATGTCCTCGACTCCATATCTGAGCATGGACATCCGCTCCAGCCCCAGGCCAAAGGCGAATCCGGTGTAAATCTCTGGGTCATAATTCACCCGCCGCAGCACAGCGGGGTGCACCATTCCAGCCCCCAGGATCTCGATCCAGCCTGTGCCAGAGCAGAGGCGGCAGCCCGTGCCGCCGCACACCATACAGTCGATGGCCATCTCCACACCGGGCTCGACAAACGGGAAATAGTCGCAGCGAAATCTCACCTTGCGCTCAGCGCCGAAGAGGCGCCGGGCGAACTCGTAGAGGGTCCCCTTGAGGTCGGCTAAAGTGATGTTCTTATCGACAGCGAGCCCTTCGATCTGGTAGAACATGGATTCATGGGTGGCGTCCGTTGCCTCATAGCGATAGACCTTTCCCGGCACCACCACCCTCACCGGGGGCGTGGTCCGCTCCATGACCCTGATTTGCATCGGCGAGGTGTGGGTGCGAAGAAGCATGGGGCGCTCCCCGCTCTTGGTATCGATCCACAAGGTAGCCCACATATCGCGAGCGGGGTGATCGGGGGGGATATTCAGCGCCTCGAAGTTGTAGTAATCCCACTCCACCTCTGGCCCCTCCACCACCTGAAACCCCAGGGCAACGAAGATATCGCAAATCTCCCTAACCATCTGAGTGGTGGGATGAAGGCGACCCAGGGGGATGGGGCGACCGGGGAGGGTGACATCGGGAATTCCAAGGAAAACAGTGGGAATTCCAAACTTCTCTTCGGAGGGGATTCCCGTGGGCGATATGATCTGCTTACCGACTGCGGCAGCCTCCATCTCTTGATAGGCTTTCTCTTTAAGAGCTTCCTTCTTTTGCCTATGAGACCTTTCCAGGAGGGACTTAAGCTCGTTGGCGGAGGCGCCCACAGCCTTCCGCTCCTCCAGAGGGCGTGATGCCAGCCCCCGCAGAATCTGGGTCAGCGCGCTCTTTTTACCCAGGTAGCGAACGCGCCAGTCCTCAAGCTCCTTGATGCTCTGGAGGCTCGAGAGCTCATCAATAGCGTTGGACTTGATTTCGTCTAATTTCTCAATCATCGCCCGTTATTATAGGCTAGGGGTGCAAGGGGGTCAAGGAGAACCGCAGTAAACCCTTCATGGGCGGCTGCCCACCAACGGATCATAAAAATAAGCGAGCCAGATGCCGTTCGTGGTGAGCTTGTCGAACCATGAACGGCCCTTCGACAGGCTCAGTGCGAACGGAAGAAAGCCTATTTTCGAAGCAAAATGAACTTTTTGGTCCCAAAGGCGTATATCTATATAGATAATGGATTTAATCGAGAAGTGGCAATCGGGGCGAAAGAGGCTAGGCTTCGGAGCTCCCTTTGGCAATTGTGGCAAGCTGGGAGAAGGCATTGGGGTCCCTCACCGCCATATCGGCGAGCATCTTGCGGTCGACCTCAACGCCTGCCTTATTCAGGCCATCGATAAACCTGCTATATGAGAGCCCATGCTCTCGGGCGGCGGCATTGATGCGTATAATCCAGAGGCCCCTGAAATCCCCCTTTCGCTCGCGGCGATGGCGGTAGGAGTAGTTCAGCGACTTGATCATCGCCACATGGGCGACGCGATAGTGGGAGTGCCTCACCCCAAGCTGTCCCTTGGTTAACTTCAGCACCTTCTTATGACGACGATGGGCGGGGACTCCACCTTTTACCCTGGTCAACTAATCCTCCTTTTTCGCCCTTTGCGGTTGCCTCTCTGTAATGAAAAGTTTGCTCTTTAACAGCTTTTGTATTTTCTTGATGATTAAGAGTAAGGGATGAGCCTCTTTATCCGAGCCTTGTCTGATGGATGAAGAGGCAGCTTTGCATCATAGAGCCTCTTTACCCTTCCCGGCTTCTTTCGCCTGAGGTGGCTCTTGCCACCCTTAGTGCGCATTATTTTGCCGCTTCCTGTAACATGAAAACGGCGGCTTGCTGGTTTGTGAGTCTTTAACTTAGGCATCTGGAGACCTCTTAATAGCTTTGGGCTGCTTGGAGGGGGAGAGGATCATGATCATGCGTCTCGCATCCATCACCGGAGCCATTTCCACAATGGCTGCATCTCCCAATTCTTTGGCTACCCTCTCCAGAAGCTCCTTGCCGAGCTCGGGGTGTGTGATCTCACGACCCCTGAAGAGCACGGAAACCTTAACTTTGTCACCTTCATCAAGAAGCTTCCTGACGATCCGGGTCTTAAATTCGATATCGTGGTCGCCGATCTTGGGCCTCAGCCGAACCTCCCGGAGGAAGACAGCCTTCTGCTTCTTCCTAGCTTCACGCTCCTTCTTCGTCTGCTCATATTTGAACTTTCCGTAATCCAGGAGGCGACATACCGGGGGGACAGATTGCGGGGCGACCTCCACCAGGTCATAGCCTCGCTGCTTAGCGATCTCCCGCGCCTTAAACAGCGGCATAATGCCTAGCTGTTCCCCCGTTTCGCTGATCAATCGCACCTCTCTAGCGATGATCCTTTCGTTAACACGGTATCTTTTAATTATCTTTCTTCACCCCCACAACAATC
Source organism: Dehalococcoidia bacterium (assembly GCA_014859165.1). Classification (GTDB taxonomy): domain Bacteria; phylum Chloroflexota; class Dehalococcoidia; order E44-bin15; family E44-bin15; genus Kmv38. The sequence goes on along the minus strand of JACUUT010000028.1, from coordinate 8,999 downwards.
CCCATGGATTAATAATATATTATTTCTTTCCATAAAAATCAAGGTGCTTTCTTCTCCATGGCTTCCCTTGCCATCGCCTTAAAGGCCTCTATGGCTTGCCCTGCCAGGTCTTCACCGCTCCTCAGCCTGACCGAGACCGTAGCATTCCCAACCTCTTTATCCCCAACGATCAACATGTAGGGGGTCTTCTGAAGCTGAGCCTCGCGAATTTTCAGGCCCATCCTCTCAGGACGGGTATCTGCCTGAGCGCGCAGACCCTCAGCTTTGAGTTCCGCCGCCACTTTAAGGGCGTAGTCCAGATGACGATCGGCTATGGGAATCACCACCGCCTGAACTGGCGACAGCCAGACGGGGAAGGCACCTGCGTAGTGCTCGATGAGGCAACCGAAGAAGCGCTCCATGCTACCGAGAACGGTGCGATGAACCATGACCACGGGATGCTCCACCCCATCCATGCCCACGTAGGAAACATCGAAGCGCTCAGGCAGGTTGAAATCGACCTGTATCGTAGGTCCCTGCCACGCCCTCCCCAGGGCATCCTTGAGTCCGATGTCGATCTTTGGGCCATAAAACACCCCCTCACCCGGGTCCACCCTGTAGGGAAGATCGAGACGCTTGAGCGCCCTCTCAAGCGTCTCTGTTGCCGCATCCCAGGTCTCGATGGTGCCAGCGTATTTCTCAGGACGGGTGGAGAGGAGCACCTCATATTCCTCAAAGCCGAAGGTGCGCATCATGAAAAGGGCAAACTCCAAGACCCCCACCACCTCATCCTCTAATTGGTCGGGGCGGCAGAAGATATGGGCATCATCCTGAGTGAAGCCCCGCACCCTTGTCAAGCCGTGAAGCACACCGGAGCGCTCATAGCGATAGACCGTTCCCAGCTCCGCCCACCTCATGGGGAGCTCGCGATAGCTTCTAAGCCTCGTCTTATAGATCAGGATATGCCCTGGGCAATTCATCGGCTTAATGAGATACTCCTGCCCCTCAACATCCATCGGGGAGTAGAGGTGCTCGCGATAAAGCTCCCAGTGTCCGCTGGTTTTCCAGAGGTCGATCTTGGCGATGTGGGGGGTATAAATGATCTCATAACCCCTTTTTAGGTGCTCCTCGATCCAGAAATCCTCGATGATGCGGCGCACGGTAGCCCCCTTGGGATGCCAGTGAACCAATCCCGGCCCCGCCTCCTCGTGAAAGCTGAAGAGGTCGAGCTCCCTCCCCAGCTTTCGATGGTCCCGTTTTGCCGCGGCGGCAAACCGCTCCAGATGCTGCTCCAGCTCCTCTTGGGTCTCGAAGGCGACGCCGTAGATTCGCTGGAGCATGGGGCACCTCTCATCGCCTCTCCAATAGGCACCAGCGATGCTCATTAGTTTGAAGGACTTGATTTCACTTGTCGAGCTTACATGGGGGCCTTTGCATAGGTCTGTGAAGGAGCCCTGCCGATATACGATCACCCTCTCATCAGGGATTTCATCGATGAGCTCCAGCTTATAGGGCTGATAGGCAAAGATGCACCTCGCCTCTTCCTTTTCCACCTCCTCCCTGAGGAAGGGGAAATCCGAGGCGATGATCTCGGCCATTCTCGCTTCGATTATGTGCAGGTCTTCGGGGATGAGGGAGCGAGGCAGATCGAAGTCGTAGTAGAAACCACCCTCGATGATCGGTCCGATGCCGAATTTGACCTCGGGGAAGAGCGACTGCACCGCCTCCGCCATGACATGGGATGCGGAGTGGCGCATCCTTTCGAGCTTCTCGTTTTTTCCCTGATTACTCATCTCAAGCCCGCATCCCCATTCAAATTATAGCCTCCCGCCCTTTTTGGGTCGAGAGGCCAAATTCAACGGTAGTTCATGTTAGAAACTGATTAACTTTATCTTATCTGGTAATGGTCAACCCGAGTGCGTTAGCAAATCTCAATTTAAGCTGCTTTGCTCTTTGAGCAGCGCGCCGCGTTAATTCGCCCGATAGATAATTCACACCTGCAACGTTGTCCTGTATCATTGCTACCTGTGGCACTCCACCTACCACTGCATCAATATCCTCGCTAACCCACGAGATAATAAAAGCTGACCTATATGTGTTATCCTCGACAGAGCTTCCCGGACCTAGTAAGAACTTGGCGAAAGAGTGCGCATAATAGGCACCATGACCAGAACAACGACATCGAACTGACTCACCGTAGCCCTGTGGATGCACATAATATACCTCGGCTGCCCCGGTAGAGATGCCTGATAGTCCTCCCAATAAAGCACCTATGGAGCCTTCATCTCCCAAGCGTTCGCAATACCGCTTAGAAAGGTCTGCGACTATGTCCTCAACAACGAGTTTCATCTCATACAGGCTCGTGAACCCCCGTGTTCTGTCCATCTCGGATCGCAGCAGAAGCAGAAAATCATCCCGAATACCTGTAAGCCCTTCAAATGCCAATACAACGCCTTCGAGCTCAAAGATCTTATCCATATAATCTGGCTCACCGCCTCGCATGATCTTGCGATCTGCCGCTAGAATTATCCCATCAGTATCGCGCACCAATAATAAGAGTCATCGCACCCTTATCCTTTTAAGTAATACTCTCCTGCTCTCGCGGACTTCTAATTCTCGATTGCGTTTCCGAAGAATATCTAAGAGAGCAGGCTTTTCTTCATTCTGGATACGCGTACTCTCCTCTCTGATTCTGTTCTTTAGCGCTTGCTGGGGTTTCATATCAGCTCATCCCCTTATACTTGCGATGAAATCTCACCATAGTCTAATATATTGTTATACACCTATTTAAGGCGACAAAACTAACTAAATGGTGGGCGGTACTGGATTTGAACCAGTGACCTCTGCGATGTCAACGCAGCACTCTTACCAACTGAGCTAACCGCCCCCTTCATTATATCTGGATAAATTCTATCAAACCCGCTAGGCGAAGTCAAGCGTATGCATATCAGGACTGAGAGACGAGAACCCCTCCAACAGCCCAATTCTCCCGGGCCACATCCTCAAAGATGACGATTGTTGACTCCGGGGTGGTGTGAGCGATGGTGACCACCGCCTCGGTGATCACCCGAGCAAGCTCCGCCTTCTGAGCTTGGGTCCTCCCCGACAACATCTCCACCCTAACAATGGGCATGGCGTTCACCTCCTCTTGCTGAGAAATTACTTTAGTAGTATATTAGGTTAAATCCTTTTCACTTTCGCTCTCGCTTGGGAGGTTAATACGGGTCCCAGCTTTTGGTATCGAGTAAAGCTCAGGACTAAGAAAGTATTGGGGAAGAATATCTTCCTATGCGATAGCTGTAAATGGGACTGGCGGGGTGCTTGCCACCGTCCAGAGCGCCCCAATGCTACCTGGTGCCCCGATTATGAAAAGCGAGGGGGTAATAAGTTCCTCACTCACCAGCCATAGCTGAGGCGCGCCGCCAGGAAATTGGGTAGCCCCTCCTCAATCATCCTCTCTTGAGTAGCCTCGATGTCATATGAAACGCGATAATGGTAGATAGTCTTATCCCTTTCGTCGTAGATGGCATAGGCGGCGCACGGGTCACCATCGCGAGGCTGACCAACACTACCTGGATTAATGATCAAGCGATTTTCCCCAAGCTTTAACTTAGCAGGCAGCTCCCTAAGGAGGCAGGTTTCGCCGATATGCTCAAAGACCAATGGCTCATGGGAATGCCCGATGAGGCAATACCTGGTTTCGAAAAACTGGAAGTTGGTCTTGGCGCTTCGTGTGGTGAGGACATATTCCCAGATCGGCTCGCGAGGGCTGCCATGAACAATGGTGAAATCATGGCGACTTAGAGTTAAGGGGAGGTGCTCCAGGTATCTTACATCTTCCGGGCTTAACTGTCTGGCAGTCCAGCGGCATGCCTGCGCAGCATCCGGATTAAAATCTGAAATATCCACCTTCCCGATCGCTGCCCAGTCGTGATTGCCGGCGACACAAAGGTGAGGGAATTGGCGCAGGAGGGCAATGCATTCTGAGGGGTTGGGCCCATAACCGATAATATCGCCCAGACACCATATTTCCTCGGCCCCTCCCCGCTCCTCGATGTCCCGAAGCACCGCCTGAAAGGCGGCTAGGTTGCTATGGACGTCTGCCAGGATAGCATAACACATCTTTCATTAAATATATCAGCTTTTCCCCAATTTGGCTAGATAAGTTGAGGAAAAGCAGGTATAATCTTGTTATGAAGGTCTCAGAGCTAGGGGAATTTGGCCTCATCGAGCTCCTCGCAAAGATTGTGGGCGGAACAGGGAGCGATGTCCTCGTGGGCATTGGCGATGATGCCGCTTGTTGGCGCACTGATGCCTCGATTCAGCTTGCCACCAGCGATGCCCTGATTCAGGATGTCCATTTCACCCTGCGCACCACTACGTGGCGAGAGCTGGGATGGAAGGGGCTTGCGGTGAATCTCAGCGACATTGCCGCTATGGGGGGATTGCCCAAATATGCCCTAGTTTCGCTTGGCTTGCCAGGGGATACCGAGGTGAAAAGCGTGGTCGAGCTCTACGAAGGGATGGCAGAGCTAACTCACCTTTTCGATGTTGCCATCGTTGGCGGCGATGTGGTCGCCTCACCCATTGTTATGCTCAGCCTAGCTGTGGTGGGCACTACCCAAAACATCCTCACCCGCTCAGCAGCGGTTCCCGGAGATCACATTGCGGTGACGGGATATTTGGGGGCCTCGGCGGCGGGACTGGTCATGCTCCAAAGAGGGCTTCGGTTCGATAAGGAGATTGCCGCCTCTTTGAGGGAAGCTCACCTCAAACCCTATCCCCGCGTCGTCGAAGGGCAGACCCTGGCTCGCCATGGGGTGAGGGCAGCGATCGACTTGAGCGATGGACTGGTTGGTGACCTTGCCAAGTTATGTAAAGCAAGCGGGGTGGGGGCTCGCCTTTTTATCGACCGAATTCCCATTCATCCTTCGGTGCACACCGCTTTTAAAGACGATCGCCTCAACCTGGCCCTGTCGGGGGGCGAGGACTATGAGCTTCTTTTCACCAGCAGTGTTGAGGTTATCGATAAGGTGAAGAGGCTAATGCCCTGCCCTGTAACGGTGATCGGGGAGATAGTCGATGAGGAGCCGGGAAGGGTGAGGCTTTTCGATGAGCAAGGGAATGAGGCAAAGCTTGAAAAAGGGGGATGGGAGCATTTCGCACATCATTAGCGAGAGCCCGGAGGAGACCCAAAGGCTCGGTATGCAGTTGGGGAGGCTAGCAGAGTCGGGCGATGTGTTTCTTCTGGTGGGCAGCCTGGGAACAGGCAAAACCTGCCTCACCCAGGGAATCGCCTGGGGGTTGGGCATCGAAGGCTATGCCACCAGCCCCTCCTTTGTGGTGATTAACCAGTATCGGGGGAGACTTCCCATGTATCATATCGACCTCTATCGCCTCGACAGGATTGAGGAGGTTATCGAGCTCGGGCTGGATGATTATCTCTATGGGAAGGGCATTTGCGTGGTGGAATGGGCGGAAAAGGCCCTTGTGGTGCTTCCAAAAGAGCACCTATTGGTGGAGATGAGCTTCCTCTCCGACACCAGTCGGAGCATTACCCTTAAGCCCAATGGTCAACGATATGTGGAGATGCTTTCCCACTTTAATATTACCCAAAGAATGAAAAAGGGCGAAAGATGGAGCTTGCCATAGATACTTCCACAGAGTTCGCCAGCATCGCCCTATCGTGCGGCGGAGAGGTGAGGGTGGAGATGAGCTGGTCCCCAGGGCAGAATCATACCGTGGAGCTAATCCCCAATCTACTTCATCTGCTCCATCAAGCCAAGATAGCGCTTGGGGAGATCGATGCCATCATCGTTGCCAAAGGTCCGGGGAGCTTCAATGGACTCAGGGTTGGGGTGGGAACGGCAAAGGGGCTTGCCTTCGCCCTGGGCATCCCTCTGGTGGGCATTGGAACCCTGGAGGTAGAGGCCTTCCCCTATGCCAAAACAGGGCTGCCTATTTGCCCGGTGCAGGATGCGGGACGGGGCGAGATCGCCACCGCCTTATATCAACTGCAACGGGGCGAGTGGCGAAAGCTGATTGCGGAGCATATCACCACTGTGGAGGAGCTTTGCCCCAAGATCGCCTCCATGACCCTTTTCTGTGGCCGTTTTTCGCCCCATATCGCCCAGCAAATTGAGGAGCACCTGGGGGAGCGGGCGATAGTTTTGAAAGGAACGCTAAGGAGAGCAGGGTTTTTGGCCGAACTGGGCTGGAGGAGGCTTGAGAAGGGTGAAATCGACCATCCCACCACCCTTCAGCCCCTCTACCTGCGCCGCCCCGCCATTACAACACCAAGGGCGTGGAAAAGATAGTGAAGCAACGGACGCTGGTTCTCCTGAAACCCGATGCCCTTGAGAGGGGGCTGGTGGGCGAGATCATCTCCCGCCTTGAAGGGTGGGGGCTCAAGATCATAGCCATGAAGATGATCTGGATGGACGAGGCACTGGCGGAACGTCACTACGCTGTCCATAGGGATAAACCCTTCTTTGCCGGGCTTGTAAACTTCATCACCTCCAGCCCGATCATCGCCGCCGTCTTCGAGGGGGAAGATGCTGTGGAGGTGGTAAGAAGGGCGATGGGGGAGACCGACCCCGCCATCGCCAGGCCGGGAACAATAAGGGGGGACCTGGCACAAGATATCGAACGCAATCTCATTCACGGCTCAGATTCGGTTGAGACTGCAAAAAGGGAAATAGCCCTCTTCTTCTCAAATGCGGAGAATTTTAAACTACCGAGGGGAGACTGAACCCCTAGCCAGGTTTATTGAGAGTTAGCTGCCGTATCCCATTCCGTGGGTCGAAAAGTTCGAAAAAAATTACTGAATCCTGATCAGCGGGGTGGCTTTACTCCACAGCTTTTCCAGCTTGTAATATTCTCGCTCTGTTGAGGCGAAAATGTGAATGATGACATCGCCAAAATCCATCAGTACCCAGCCCGAGTCAATGGTGCCCTCACGCCGACTTAGCGTAATCCCTTCCATTGCTAGCATTCTGTCGATCTCCTCACAGATGGCCTTGATCTGGCGACTGGTATCACCACTGCATATCACAAAATAATCGGCAAAAGTGCATAGCTCCCTCATGTCAAGCATCACGATGTCATTGGCCTGCTTCTCCGAGGCCGCTTCTACTGCCTTCCTCGCCAGCTCTACCGCTTCCAGAAACCCGTCCCTCCTCTCAATTATATTATACCATGTTCGCTCGGTGATGAATTGATTGTTTTCCAAGGTTTTGTTAGACTTCTCAAAGGAGATGCGCTGATGGGTAATTGTGTAGCTGTGGCCATGAGCGGCGGCGTGGATTCATCTGTCGCTGCTGCCCTTCTTAAAGAGAAAGGTTACCAGGTTATTGGCGTGACCATGAAAACATGGGCGGGGGAAGCTATCCATGGGGAGAGGGCTCATCATGGCTGCTACGGACCGGGTGAGGAAGCGGATATAGAGGATGCCCGGGAGGTCGCCCGAATTTTGGGAATTCCCTTTTACATTTTTGACATAAGGCGAGAATATAAAGCTGAGGTCGTGGATTACTTCTGTCAGGAGTATCTGTCGGGGAAAACACCCAACCCTTGCGTCAGATGTAACCGCAAGGTTAAATTCGGTGCACTGATTAAGAAGGTTGAAAGTAGCGGGATCGAGTTCGATCATTTCGCCACAGGTCATTATGCCCGGGTGGAATACAACAGAAGCAGGCACCGCTATCTGCTCAAAAAAGCTAAAGACATAATGAAAGACCAGACCTATTTCCTCTTCTCCCTATCCCAGGGGCAACTTGGTCGCTGTCTCTTCCCGCTAGGCAACTATACCAAGGAAGAGGTAAGAAGGATAGCTTCCGATTTTGGGCTTGGCGTTGATAATAAACCTGAGAGTCAGAATTTTATCGCCGGGGGTTATTCCCATCTATTAGGGGCGGCGCCGCCAGGACCAATACTGAACAAGCATGGGAAGGTTCTCGGTGAGCACCGAGGGATCCCGTTTTATACCATCGGGCAGCGTAAAGGACTGGGCATATCGGCAGGGGAGCCGTTATATGTGACGGGCATTGACCGGAAAAAGAATGCTATCGTTGTAGGCACTAAAGAGGAAGTTTATGGAGATGAGCTTATCGCCTCTGAACTAAATTGGATAGCCATGGAGGGGTTAAGACAGCCTATCGAGGTAAAGGCGAAGATAAGATACCTTCATAAAGAGGCTGAAGCAGTGATAACCCCCTTGGATGAGGGCAAGGTCTATGTGAAGTTTGGTGAGCCACAGATGGCGATCGCCCCGGGTCAGGCAGTCGTCTTCTACCAAGGGGGTGAGGTTTTAGGGGGAGGGGTCATTGAAAGCGCCATGCAAGATAGCCCAGCGGCCAACCTTTATTGAAGAGAGAAGCCTCTGGGAGCAGGGCTATCATTTCATCGCAGGCATCGATGAAGTGGGGCGTGGCCCACTGGCGGGGCCGGTGGTGGCCGCCGCCGTGATCCTGCCCCTTAACCTGGATGTCCCGTGGCTCCAATTAGTGCGCGATAGCAAAAAGCTCACCCCCAAAAGGCGAGAGTTTCTCTTTCCCCTGATTGGTGAGGCAGCCATCGCCATAGGTGTTGGCTGTGAGCCCCCTGAGGTAATCGATGCTCAGGGTATCGTGAAGGTAACTAAAATGGCGATGTGTTCCGCTGTAGCCGACCTGTCGGCTCTTCGCCCCCCCGATTTCCTCCTCATAGACTTCATAGCCTTGCCTGAGCTTGCCCTACCCCAGAGAGGCATTGTTAAGGGAGATAGCCTCTCCCTTTCCATCGCCTGCGCCTCCATTGTGGCTAAGGTGACCAGAGACCGCCTCATGGTGGCGCTCGATGAGCAATATCCTGAATATGGATTCGCCAGGCATAAGGGCTATGCCACCAGGGAGCACCTCGAAAGTTTAAGGCGATTGGGGGCATGCCCCATCCATAGAAAAAGCTTCGCCCCGGTAAGGCTGTCTCAGCGCAACATTGCTACATAGCTGTTTAGGGGCACCCCCAGGGAATCGGCAACTGGA
>JACUUT010000027.1 GCA_014859165.1 Dehalococcoidia bacterium | reverse complement strand
TCTATTGCTGCTGCTCCCCCGGTGATGTCCAGAAGCTCCTTGGTGATCATCTCCTGCCTCGCCTTGTTATAGGTAAGGGTGAGATCCTCGATGAGCTCATTGGCGTTATCGGTGGCGTTGCGCATCGCCACCATCCTCGCCGACTGCTCGCTAGCAATGGACTCCAGGATGGCATGATAGAGCTGCATCTCCACAAAGCGGGGTAGAAGCTGGGATAGAACCTCCTCAGGGGAGGGTTCGTAGATATACTCGATATTTCGCCCCGGCTCGATCGCCGGCTCGATGGGGAGCAGACGCCAGAGCGCCGGGCGCTGGGTCATGGTGGTCACAAATTGGGTGTAGCATAGATATACCTCATCGACAATTCCAGCGGTGTAATCATCGATTGCAATGCGGGCGATGGGGAGGACATCGACTATCGAGGGCTTGTCGCCAAGGCGGGTGAACTCGGCGCGCACCTCCTGCCCGGAGCGCACCATGAAATCCCTCCCTTTTCTACCCACAGCAACGATGCTCACAGGGACGCTCTGCTCCAGGATGAAGCTTGCTGCCCTGCGATTAACATTGGCATTGAGCCCGCCACATAAGCCGCGGTCTGGGGTGATATGAAGGAGTGCGATCCTTTTCACCGGCCTTTGAATGAGTAGAGGCTGGGGTTCATCGCCCGCCTGGCGCTGGGCGGCGAGGTCTGCCAGAACATACTGCATCTTCTCAGCATAGGGGCGCGCCGCGATGGTGCGCTCCTGAGCCCGCCTCATCTTTGAGGCGGCGACCATCTCCATCGCCCTAGTGACCTTTGCCGTGCTCTGGATGCTCTTGATGCGACGGCGTATCTCACGAATAGTAGCCATCTTTATAATCCCTCCTACTCGCCCAGCGTTATGTTATCTATAAGCCGCGTTTTGCCGATCTTGACTGCCATAGATACCAGAGCGGGGCGGTCGATCTCTTCAAGCTCCTCCAGCGTCTCGGGGTCGGCGATGCTCACATAGTCGATCTTCGCCAGAGGCTCGCTCTCAATGAGGGAGGTCATCTCCTGGCGAATGGGCGCGGCGCTTCTTTCGCCCTTTTGCCACAGCTCTTGGGCGAGGCTTAGCGACTTCCACAGCACGAGCGCAGCCTTTCGCTCCTTGGGGCTCAAGTAGGTGTTGCGGCTGCTCAGCGCCAGGCCATCGGGCTCGCGAACCGTAGGCACGGCCACGACCTCCAGGTTCATATTCAGGTCGGAGACCATCTTCCTGATCACCGCCAGTTGCTGGGCGTCCTTCTGCCCGAAGTAAGCTCTATGAGGCTGGGTAATGTTGAATAGCTTAGCGACCACGGTGGCCACCCCCCTGAAGTGGCCGGGGCGAAAGTCCCCCTCCAGCCTCTCGGTGACTTTCTCCACCTCTACCCAACTGCTAGAGCCTTCAGGATACATCTCCTGGGCACCGGGCATAAACACCAGGTCCACCCTCTCCTTCTCCAGCAAAGCGAGGTCTCGCTCTGGATCGTGCGGGTAGGAGGTGAAATCCTCCTCGGGAGCGAACTGAGTGGGGTTGACGAAGATGCTGACGATCACAGTGAGGTTCTCCAACAGGGCGCGGCGCACTAGCTCCAGATGCCCCTCATGAAGATAGCCCATGGTGGGCACTAAGCCAACGGAGCCAGCTTGCTTGCTCCGTAATTTCCTCATCTCTGCGATTGTGGTAATGACCTTCATGCCGCTCCTTAAGACGAGCGAGCAAGCTCGGCAATGATGCTCTCATCCATGGTGTGGCTCTGCTTTGAGGTGGGGAAGCTCCCGGCCTTAACCTCCCCGATGTAATCGGCGACAGCAGCCTTGATGGTGTCGCAAAGCCTGGCATATTGCTTGGCATGCTTGGGGACGAAGTCGGTGAAAAGACCGAGGAGGTCGCTGACCACCTGAACCTGCCCATCGCAATCGGGGCCAGCGCCGATGCCGATGGTGGGCACCGCCACCCTTTGGGTGATCAGCCTGGAAAGTGGGGCTGGGACCAACTCAAGGACTATGGAAAAGGCCCCTGCCTCCTCCAGTGCCTTAGCATCGTTGAGCAGGCGCACCGCAGCCTCCGGGGTTTTCCCCACAACTTTATAGCCACCGAGCTGATGCACCGATTGCGGGGTGAGACCGATATGCCCCTGAACGGGGATGCCACATTCCACCAGCCTTCTCACCTTCTCGGCGACGCTCTCTCCCCCCTCAAGCTTCACTGCCTGCGCCCCACCTTCCTGAATAAAGCGAGCGGCGTTACGAAGGGCATCATCAATGGAAATATGATAGGTCATGAAGGGCATATCGCCGATCACCAGGGCATGCTTTGTCCCCCGGACCACCGCCTTGGTGTGGTGGATCATCTCATCCATGGTCACCGGGATGGTGGACTCATAGCCCAGCACCACCATGCCCAGGCTATCGCCGACGAGGATCAGCGGCACCCCAGCCTCATCGATGAGCTTCGCTGTGGAATAGTCGTAGGCAGTGAGCATGGGGATTTTTTCACCCCTCTGTTTCATCTCCCTAATTTCGCCAGTGGTAACCCTCATCGCTTCCCTTTCTAAAAGGGGAAAGCCTCCTCTTTTATTATCGCATTCCTCTCATCGACATAGACCAATTTGGGTTGGCAATATTTTGCCTCCTCATCGCCAACAACCTTATAGGAAAGGATGATAACCCTGTCACCCACGGAGGCCAGCCTCGCCGCCGCCCCATTGATGCAGATCTCACCGGAGCCATGCACCCCCTTGATGGCGTAGGTCTCAAAGCGAGCCCCATTATTCAGGTCAAGCACCTGAACCATCTCGTATGGGAGGATGTCCGCCGCCTCCATGAGCAGCCCATCGATGGTGATGCTCCCCTCATAGTCCAGGTTCACCTCAGTGACCCGGGCGTGGTGGATCTTGCCTTTGAGCATCGTTCTCATGACATCTCCTCCTTTTTTTCGCACTTCTCCTCAGCTGACTCAGCTCAACTGTAGTAACTTTATATTGACACAGGCTCTCTATCGCATTGGACACTCTACCTTTATCCAAGGACTAGGAATCTTCACCATAGTGTCTATCCCCTGTCCTCCTTGGCAAGAAGCTCTCTCAGCTCCCTCGCTCTCTCCTCATCGATCTTTCCTTTTGATAAAGCTATTGGTATTGTCTGCAATCCCAGCTCTCGATAGGTAGAAAGCACCCCAGGGGCTGCTTTTTCCAGGGCGAGAATATGCTTTTTAATCGTGCCCAGGTCCCCGCGGGCGATGGGCCCGGTGAGACAGCCAGGAATGCCAACATTATCGATGTTTTTCAGCGTCCCGTGGAGCAGGGGGAGAAATGCCTTGGTTGCCTGCTCGGGCGGGACCCCGAAGGACTGCCATAGGTCGGTGGCTAGCTTGACCAGTGTTACGAAATAGTTGCAGGCAACCACTGCTGCGGCGTGATAAAGCACCTTGTCGCCGGCGCTAAGCCTCACCCAGCTCCCTTCAAGAGCCGAGGCCATCTCCTTGAGCGTGGAAAGCAGCGGCTCCTCCGCTTCAATGGCGAAGGTGGAGCCTGGGATGTTCTCTATGGCATGAGCTACACTGGCGAAGGTCTGGAGGGGGTGAAAGCCGCCGACATGGGCACCACACCCCCTCGCCGGCTCCAAGATATCGGTGGAGTCAGCGCCACTACAGTGAACCACGCTTTGCCCAGGATGCCAATGGAGCCCTTGGACCACCGGGGCAATGACATCGTCAGGGGTGGTGATGAAAACAAGATGAGCAATATCGGCCACCGCCTGCCCATCGTCACATATGCGACAGCCAGAGACCGCCTCGGCCAGCCTCCGGGCGGAGGCTTTAGTGCGACTTGAAACCGCCACCACTGGATAGCCCTTGCCGCTTAGCCTCACCGCCAGCGCCGTGCCCACAGTCCCTGCCCCGATGAAACCGATATCAATCATCTTACCTCACATCCTTAGCGGCAGGTATGCCGCAAAGCCCCTCAGCCTGCCTCACCGCCCTCACGATCGCCATCGCCACTACCTCTGCCGCTATCGAGCCTATTAAGGTAACATCCTCTTGCCCTTCAATTCTCCCTGTAGTGAGGGCAAACATAGCATCGCCGTCAAACATGGTATGAGCCGGTCGGATGGCTCTCGCCAGGCCATCGTGAGCCATCTGCGCCACTTTGTTCACCTGCTCCTTATCTAGCGAGGCATTTGTGGCCACTACTCCTATGGTGGTATTAGGGGTTACAGGACTCTTCAATTCTTTGAGCTTTTTCATGACCTCGATGGTACTGAGAAAGCCTCCCTGCTCGATGTCACGAGGACCAGCGATGATTCTCCCCTCAGGGTCGACCACATCGCCAAAGGCGTTAACGGCAACGATAGCGCCAATAATAATATCACCCAGCTTGTGGCTTGCCGTGCCCAAGCCGCTTTTCGTCATCCTCTCAGGCCCCAGGATCTTGCCCACAGTAGCCCCTGTGCCCGCGCCGACGCATCCCTCAGCGACCTGCCCACTTGAAGCAGCGAGGCATGCCTTATAGCCCTCCTCAGGGCCCGGCCTCACCTTGGAGCTGCCCAAACGGAGGTCGAAGAGGATGGCAGCGGGGACGATAGGCACCTTTGCCACGCCCACATCAAAGCCATAGCCTCTCTCCTCCAGATAACGCACCACCCCGCCGGCAGCATCGAGCCCGAAGGCGCTACCCCCGCTGAGGAGGATGGCATGCGCCTTCCCCACCAGGCTCATCGGGCGCAAGGAGTCGGTCTCCCTGGTTCCCGGCGCCGCCCCACGAACATCGACGCCAGCCACTGCCCCCTCCTCACAGAGGATGACCGTGCAGCCGGTGGCTGCTTTTTCGTCCGTATAATGGCCTACTTTTATACCCGGAACATCAGTAATGGAATTATACACAGGTCACATCCCTAGAACGAAAACACCTTCTCGGGCACCGCCCGAGAAGGTGTTATGCTAATCAACCCAAGTTTCTGCCGTCTCGGTCGTGTCCGATCCAAGCGACTTTTTTTGTTCTTAGTGTTATTTTTATTCAGTCTCACCGCCTCGCTGTAAGCGTGGTCGGTGGAGCTTTAGTCTATCACAAGTTCATTCGATTTGTCAATAGGATTGTGAAGAAATTTACGATCTCCTCTGTCAATTGGGGCAGCCAGCTTGATACTGACTGAAGGTCTCTTTGTAGCTGCCCAGAGAGTAATCGCTGTTTTGGGGTGGATTCCGTTGAGGGTGCTACCGCTCCCACCCAACCTTACCGTCAATGATGGTCAGCATCACCCTTATATCCTTTATCTCTTCGGGTGCTGCTTGAGTAGGATCATTACTCAAGACCACAAGGTCGGCAAGCTTACCCGGGCTGATAGAGCCTTTCACTCCCTCCTCGAACGAGGCATAGGCACCCCATAGGGTGTACATCTTCAGTGCCTCCAAAGGGGAAATGCTCTCCCGAGGGGAAAGCGTTCGCCCTGTTTCTACCTTCCGGGTTACGGCGGCATAGATGCCCACCAAGGGGTTGCAGGGCACCATCGGCGAATCCGAACTCGCCACAACTTTCACGCCCCCGTTGAGAAAAGAGCCGATAGGGTAGAGCCAGCTTAACTTTGCAGAAGGAACCTCCACCAGATACCTTTGCCCACTGTGGTAAAGGAATGAGGGTTGGCAAATCACCATAGCTCGGCTTGCTCCCAGCCGTCCCAATAGCTCGGGAGGACAAACTGCGCAGTGCTCCAGACGGTGGCGATGATCTGTTTTGGGAATCTGCTGTTGGGTGAACTCTATGGCAGCCAGCGAAGCCTGCAACGTATATACGTCACTGACATGAAAAGCGATCTGAAAACCGGCTTTATGTGCTCGTAAGGCATGGTAGTTTATATCTTCTTGAGGCGGATGCGGACAGCCGGTACTTTCATCGAGGGCTAACTTCACTCCACCCAGGCGCAGCCGACTATCGCCACTGCCCATAGATAGACCAACGCTTTGAAACTCCTCCAGTGCCTCAATACCGATCAGCATACGAAGCCGAGGGGACAATTTCCCCCCACCTATGAGCCGTTGGAACATTTGCCAGTGACGTAGTCCATTTGTCCAGGTAGTATCTTGAAGGGAGGTAATCCCTGCTGAGAGGTATTCCTGGTTAGCAAGTCTCATGCCCTGCTCCAGCTCCTCTTCATCCAAGGGAGGTATTGCTATCTCCACACGCTCGTTCCTCCCGGATATGAGCCCATTGGGCTCCCCCGTTTGAGGTTCTCTATGAATGGTGCCTCCTTGTAGGTCTGGAGTCTCCCTAGTGATGCCCGCCAGCCGCAGTGCTAGGCTATTTAAGACGCAGTCATGTCCGGAGCGGTGAGTAAGAATCACCGGGTGCTGAGGGGATGCTTCGTCCATCTCCCAGCGGTTGGGAGGTCGCTTCTCGGCGAGATAGAATTCGTCGTAATTAGCCGCTCTTATCCATTTGCCCTCGGGTATCCGCTCCGCTTGCTCTCGGATGCGGGCTTGAAGCTCCACAATGTTTTTCACTGCGGAGGGCGAACAATCGACATAGAGCAGGGTAGCAGCAAATGAGAGGGGATGGCAATGAGCATCGTTGAAGCCTGGAACTATTGCCCTGCCTTCACAATCGATGAGTTTAGTTCCTGCCCCCTTGAACAGCTCAAGGCTATCGTTATCGCCAATGCCCAAGACCTTATTGCCCTCGATAGCAACCAGTTCTGCATTGGGGCGTTCTTGATCCAAGGTTATTGCCCTGGCATTGTAAAGGATGAGGTCTGCTGAAGTGCCAAGATTTGTGCGGTACATAATAAAGAGGCTATCCAAGTTACTGACTATCGATCTTGAAATACCAGTTATAACTTCTCTTCATCCCCTCCTGAAAAGACATGTATTCGTAGTTCAAGGTTTCCTGGATCAGTGAACCGGAATAAATGAGATACTCATCTAGCGGATAGGGCAAGGGTATTCTCATACCATTTATTTCGGAGATAGACATTCGCTGAACAAAGAACTTCCTGGAGGTTATCGTCTCCAGGACTTCTATCAGCCTGTCATAAGATATCAATTCCTCCGCAGCTACATTGAACGCCTTATTGAAAACCTTCTCGTTCCCTAGGCAAGCGATGCAGATGTTAGCCACATCCCAAACAGACACAACTGAGAAAAGCGCCTGAGGCAGGGGAGGCACAATTATCGTCTTATTCTCCGCGATAAGGTCGAAGAAATAGGATTCTCTTGGCGCGTAATTATACTTCCCATAGATAAAGGCAGGGCGTAAGGAGGTATGAGTGATGCCTTTTTCTTCACAGCGCTCCTTCAGCTTCAGTTCGGTGAGCCACTTTTTATAGGCATAGTCGCCATGCGGACCGGGCAGCGGAGCAGTCAGTTTTTGGGAATCCTCCTTCATGGGGAGAACCAGCGAATTTTGATACACTGTGGCTGTGCTGATATAAATATATTGTTGAACTGAACCGGGGAGGCAATAGAGTAACAAATCAACATCGTCTGGTTCATAGGCGCAAAAATCAACTACCACATGCCATTCCAGGGGCGGTATAACATGCTCAATCGAAAGGGCATCGTGTCTATCGCATACTATCTCCTCTACACCCTCAAGGTTTAGAGGTATGTTTCCCCTATTCATCACATATATGGCGTATTCAGTGTGGTTTCTCAATTCTTCAACAAAAACCCTGCCGAGAAAATAGCTTCCCCCAATGATGAGCATGTTTTTCATGGTGTCGTTCATCTCCTTTCCGCAGTTTGTGACAATGGACTGTTCCCTCAAATTCACTCTAGCCACACATCCAAGTTTCTTAGCTCTGGGTCTTGAATCTTGCTCTGGATAATCGGCCCATGATCCAAGAGGAAATCGCTTGACGAATCGCTCAGTCCCTCTCTTCGGAGTTCGTCAATGATGATGGCACAGGTCTCTTCCATTAGTCGGCTCTTTTTCTCGTAGAGGCTCTCCGTCAGCTCATCCTCATGGGTAGTAACGATTTCCAGCAGCAAGTTATATATAACCTCGCCTAATATGGGCAACCGTTCCATAGCCCGATGCATCCACTTGTAGAATGGCTTGTATTCCTTATTTAGCAGGAATACCAATGAAATCGTGTCCGCACAGAATTTTGTCTCGGCGTATTGAGCAGCTAGGTATTCCTCTCTCATTACACACCGCATGAAATTGTACTGCCCAGATTGGGCAATGGTCATGCAGCGCGACGCCATCTTCTTTAGTCTGACGTCCTCCGGATAATACTTCTTAAGTCCTTCTCTAAAGGCGGTAAACTCCCCCAATGGATCAATGAATACCTTCCCATTGTTACAAGCCGCCAGCTCGCTCTCAGGAATGGCACGCCACTCCCAGTTGCTTGTGGGAATGTGGTCAAAACCAATAAACCTCTTGTAGAATTCCCCAATTTCAAAAACGCCGACTCTACCACTGCCCCAGGAGCTTACCTTTCTTGGACCAATGCCTTCGAATTCGGCAGGGAGCTTTGCCATCTCCTCTTGCAGTTTCATGCCAATTTCCTGGTAGTCTTGCTTGTTCAACCAGAGGCAGAAGCATGGCCCCCAATCGTGATCCCTTGAGATCTCGTCATCGAATCCATAGCATTCTGAACCATCTCCTACGAGGCCTGCGGCAATTCTTTGTTTGTAGTCGCCGAATTTCTGCTCTATCATAGGAGCACCGTATGCCCAGAAATATCTCTCGGAAATCTCCAACCCCTTCATTATCGCGCCCCCTTACCTTGCGGACTCAGGACTATTTGGGATTGGCTTTACCCTGAGCGCGGAGCTGTTCTGCTTTGGCGTAGTTGCCCATTTTCTCATATAAAGTTGCCAGGTTATTCAGATTATCAACATATTCGGGATGCCCTTCTCCAAGGATTCGACGGCGGATGCCCAACGCCTGAAGGTAGCATTGCTCCGCCTTATCATAATTTTCTGTGGCCTCGTATACCAGTCCCAGGCTACTCAGCCCACTGGCATAGTTAGGATGATCCTCGCCCCATATCTTATCGCAACTCTCCAGCACCTGAAGGTAGAGATGCTCCGCCTCGGCATACTCGCCCTTGGCATAGTAGAGCCCAGCTAAATTGTTAAGGGCGGAGGCGTAGAGTGGATGCTCCGTACCTACAGTCCTGCCATATATTCCCAGGGATTGCCGAAGAACTTGCTCTGCCTTCGGGAGGTCACCCTTTGCCGTATATATCACTGCCAGATTGCTCAAGCTGGTAGCACAGGCAAGGTCATCTTCTCCCTTAGTGCGGCGACTAATCTCCAAAGCCCGACACTGCAATTGCTCTGCTCTGTCATAGTCGCCCATATCTTGGTAAAGCAGCGCTAGGTTGTTCAGATTGCTAGCATAGAGGAAGTGCTCCTCGCCTAATGTCTTGGCATAGATATCCCATGCTTGAAGAAAGAGCTGCTCTGCCCTGGCATAATCTCCCATCAGTCGGTAGAGTCCTGCTAGATTGTTTATGCAGGTAGCATAGTCAGGGTGTTCTTTGCCCATGACATTGCCAATAATCTCCATCGCTTTGAGGAAGGAGGACTCAGACTTGGCATAGTCGCCTGTTGCACGGTATAACCCTCCCAAGTCATTTAAGGTTGTGGCATAGAGGGGGTGATTTTCGCCATACTCCTGATATGTCAGCTCTAGTGCCTGCTGCAACAAAGGCTTAACCTCTTTATATCGACCTTGCTGATTCAGGCTGGCGATCTGCTCATTAAGGTCTTCCAGCTCTTTGCGCATTGGATTATGTCCCCTTTCGCAATCGTTAAGGTACCATAGGTTACTTGTTTGAATATCTCAAACCTCCAGGTATATTGAATTACAGGGTTGATAATAAAAGGCTTAGCCTGAATCCTGTATGTTGTCCGCGTCACGGCGATTTCCTCTGGCAATTGGGGCAGAAGTAGGTGCCTCGCCCCCGAATCGGGATGCGCTCGATGGGGGTGGCGCACACCGGGCAGGGCTGGAAACTGCTGTGAGCCACCTTGAAGACAATCTGTGCCGTCCCTATCTGGCCGTCGGGGCGCCACCAAGTTCCACTAGAGATGCTGGCCCCGTGGCTACCGATAGCTTCCTGTAGCACCTGATGTAGGGCGCGGTGCAATTGCGCTATCTCCTCGGTTGACAGGCTCATCGCTGTCCTCAGGGGATGGATGCCAGCGGCAAAGAGGGCCTCATCGGCATACATGTTGCCCACGCCGGCAAGGAAACTCTGGTCACAGAGCACAGCTTTGATGGGTGCCGAGCGCTTTTTCACCCGCTCCCTTAGAACCTCGGCAGTAAAGCCAGGGCTTAATGGCTCGGGGCCAAGCCGGCCCAGCACCATGCTCTCGTCCTCCACCAGCCACATCTTTCCAAGCTTGCGCGGGTCACGAAAATGAAGGTGGGCTCCATCATCGAGAAGGAATACGGCTCGGGAATAAGGATCGGGGTCACCCTGGGGATCGAGGAGCAGCGAGCCGCTCATCATGAGGTGCAGGATAAGTGTCTCACCGCTCGCAAGGCGCAAAATCAGGTATTTCCCGCGCCTATCCAGCTCTCTAATACATTGGCCTACCAGACGATGAGAAAAGGCCTCTGGCGAGGGGATTTGCACCATTTTAGGCCAATTCAGGGTAACAGCGGCAAAGCTTCGGCCCACTATCCTGGTGGTCAAGTCCCTCCTTATGGTCTCTACCTCGGGCAGCTCAGGCATTCCTTCGCTCCTTTCGCCCTAAATACTGTGATTGGAAATTGCCAATTGCTATCGATACGCTGTTTACCGCGATCGCCTCTCGACCTTTATTCCATCTCCCCCCAGTTCTTGCCCACCTTCGTCTCCACCTTTAAGGGGACGCTGAGCGCCAAAGCCCGGCGCATAATCTCCTCAACCAACCCCTTCATCTCCTCAAGCTCCCCTTGGGGCACCTCGAAGACCAGCTCATCGTGAACCTGGAGGATCATTTTGCTCTCAAGTCCCTTCCTGTTCATCTCTCGCTGGATCCCAATCATCGCTAGCTTAATGATGTCGGCAGCGGTGCCCTGAACGGGCATGTTTATCGCCATGCGCTCCGCCGCCCCCCTTACCTGAGCATGGGATGAGTTGATCTCCGGAATATACCGCCTCCTGCCAAGGATAGTCTCCACATAGCCCCGCTCCCTGGCCTGGCGCTTTGTCGATTCGACATAATCCTTCACCCCCTGGTGCCTCTCAAAGTAGGTATTGATGAATCTGGAGGCCTCCTCCCGGGAAAGCTCAGTGGCTTGCTCCAGCCCGTAGTCGCTGATCCCATAGATGACGCCGAAGTTCACCGTCTTGGCCACCCTCCGCATATCCGGCGTCACTTCCGATGGGGGCACACCAAAGACCTCGGAGGCAGTTGCCCTGTGTATGTCCTCATCGCGATGGAAGGCGGCGATGAGGTGAGCGTCCTGGGAAAGGTGTGCCATCACCCTGAGCTCGATCTGGGAGTAGTCCGCAGCAAGCAGCAGGCAGTCACCGCAGGCAACAAAGGCTCGTCTCACCTGCCCTCCCAGCTCCCCTCGAATGGGGATATTCTGAAGATTTGGGTCGCTTGAGGAGAGTCGCCCGGTGGCAGTGCCTGTCTGGTTGAAGCTGGTATGCACCCTGCCAGTTCTTGGGTTGATTAAAGCAGGGACGGCATCAACATAGGTGGATTTTAGCTTCGTTAGCTGGCGATACTCAAGGAGCGGCTCAATAACCGGGTGAATACCCTTAAGACCCTCAAGCACAGAGGCATCGGTGGAATAACCGCTCTTTGTCCTTCGCCCTCCGGGGAGTCTCAGCTCATCGAAAAGGACAGCGCCAAGTTGCTGGGTTGAGTTTATGTTAAACTTATGGCCAACAAAGTTATAGATCTCGGCCTCTAGTTTCATCATTCTCTCCCCTAGGCTTTGGGACATCGCCCACAGGGATTCTATATCTAGCGCCACCCCGTTCCGCTCCATGCTTAGGAGCACAGGAATGAGAGGCATCTCCACATCGCTGAACAGGCTCCAAAGCCCCTGCCCCTTTAGCTCCGCCTCAAGCAATCTCGCCAATCTCCCCGTGATGTCAGCATCGGCGCAGGCATATCTGCTCGCCATTGAGATATCGACATAGGCCATGGAGATCTGCTTTGCTCCTGTTCCGATGAGGTCGGTGATTGGTGTCATCTCCACCCCCAGCTTGCTGAAGGCGAGGGGCTTGAGCCCCAAGGCCTTCTCCCCCAATAGATAGGCGGCGATCATGGTATCGAAGCTCAAATTCTTGAGTTCGATCCCATGTTCGGCGAGCACCATCATGTCATACTTGCCATTGTGAGCGATCTTGGAAATAGTGGAGCCTTCGATGAGAGGTTTGAGCCTCTCCAGAACATAGTTCAAGGGGAGCTGAGCACCCAATCTATGTCCCACCGGCACATAGTAGGCTTTCCCTGGCTCGCAGGAGAAGGATAAGCCTACCAGCCCGGCATGCATCGGCTCCTTGCTGGTGGTCTCCAGGTCAATGGCGAAGAAAGGCGCAGAAGAAAGCTCGCCGACAAGCTCGTCCAAGCCCTCGGGGTCATTTATGACTCGATAATCCTTCTCCAGCGTCTCTTCTTTCAGCGTGGGCGAAACCTTGCTCTCCTTGATACCAAGCTCGTGGAGCTTTCCCAGGAGACTGGTGAACTCAAGCTCCCGAAAGAGCGCTACTACCCTGTCGCGGTCGAAGGCGGTGACAGCGCAGGCATTCAAATCGAGGGCAATGGGGACATCGGTAACGATAGTGGCCAGTCGTTTGCTCTGCTGCGCTGCTTTTTCGCCCTCCTCAAGCGCCCGCTTCACTTTTGGAGGAGCTATCTCATTGAGATGGGTGTATATTTCCTCAACACTGCCAAAAGTTTGAATAAGCGTTACCGCCGTCTTTTCGCCAATGCCGAGGACACCAGGGATATTGTCCGATGGGTCGCCCTTCAATCCTTTGAAGTCAGCGATTCGGGAGGGAGGGATGCCAAACCTTTCCAACACCCTTTCCTCATCGTAGAGCACCGTATCGCCGAATGACCTTCCCGGTCTCGGTGTGAGCACCCTCACCCTTGGGGAGACAAGCTGCAATGTATCCATATCGCCGGTGACGATAATAGTATCGACCTCTTGAGCGCTAGCCTGGCGAGAGAGTGTGCCTAGAATATCATCCGCCTCATACCCTTCCACCTCAAAGCTGGGGATATTGAAGGCCTCCACAAGCTCCCGCACTCGGCCAAACTGACTCTTAAGCTCCTCAGGGGCTGGAGGGCGCTGCGCCTTATAGGCCGCAAACTCCCGATGCCTGAATGTTGGGGCAGGGTAGTCGAAGGTGAAGGCGTAATGGGTCGGTTTAAGCTCAGCGAGCACCTTCAAGACCATGCTTGCAAACCCATAGACTGCCCCAGTCGCCTCCCCCGTCCTGGTCACCGCCAAAGGCGGCAAGGCATGAAAGGCGCGATGTATCAGGGCATTGCCATCGAAAAGCACAAGCAAAGGCTTTTTTTCTGCCATTTTGTTCCGCCCTATTATAGCAGCAAATCCAAGAAAGTGAACGGCGCGCATCGATGAGCGTTTGCAGACCCCAATACACAGAATACGGAGTGGCGATAATTACCACTCCGTATTGATAACAACCCCGTATCTCAGTTGCTTGGTGAAGCGCTCACGCCTCAACCTTTGGGCTCTTTCACCTCAGCCTCTTCCTCCACGATTTCTATACCCATGTTCCTAGCGATAGCTTGGAACATCAGTTTTCCCATTTCAGTCGCAGCTCCCCATGTCATGAGTAAGGCTCTGACATCCTCCGGGGCTTCTGCATCAGGCGGCATCATGCTCTGCTTGACGAACTCTAATGCGTTTTGCTTCAAATCATCAGGCAAACTGCTTACCAATTTCTCCATAAATTGGTCAAAGGTGAGACGTAGTGGTGTTGGTGCCAGCCAGCTTTGAACCAAGGGAACCGCACCCGGGGCGTAAACTACCGGAGCCGCCGCCCTAATCAACGCCAACTTCTCGAGTATCCACATGCGTGCTAAGGTCGTTGGCCCTATGCCCAGTTCACGCGCATAGCGGTAAAGCTCTGACCAATGCTCAGCCGATAGTCGAATTGGAACAATCTTGTCGAGCGGTCGCTTGACTTCAACCTCGACGGGCTGTCCAATCTCCTCTTCTGTCAATTCTTTCTCTTCTCTCTTTGGTTTAGCCATACTTCACCCCTTTTTAGACAATTTGAAAAGGCGCTTTTCTTTAGGTGTCATCTCCCTTGCACTGTTGAGTTTCCAATCACCTTTTTCGATATGAGATAGAAACGCAGCTACATGCCCACCAGAGGAGGTTTTTAATAGCACCCTTAGCTGGCCTCCGCCCACCTTATGGAAGCAGCGCTCTTTCGAATACACAAGTGCTTCTTCAATATCCATAAATTGGACGCCATGCTTGCCTTCAATTTTGTCTAGCACCTCATCGTCCACCCAGAGCGCTTCAATCTTTAACATATTCCCTCACCCGCAAATTAAATGTATCACATTTATATACATTTGTCAACAATAATGGCAGTTGATTTCCATTTTTCCTCACGGTTCCCATCGGATTTCCTGAAGTGCCTTTTAGCAAGCCTTCCTTTAAAAGCTTGCTTGGTTGCCACCTTATGATATACTATACCAAACAGCCTTACAGGGAGAGGCAATGACAGGGAA
>JACUUT010000026.1 GCA_014859165.1 Dehalococcoidia bacterium | reverse complement strand
ATTGCAGGCTATATTTGCTATGGGCCTACGCCACTGACGGAAGGAACCTGGGATATGTACTGGATGGCAGTCGCCCCAGACAAGCAGGGCCAGGGCATAGGTAGTGCTCTAATGACCTTTGCCGAGGATCAAATCAAGAAGGCTCGGGGAAGATTGGCAATCATTGAGACATCGTCGAAGCCGGAATATGAAAAGACGCAGCATTTTCACCTTGTCCATGGTTATGAAGTGGTCTGCCGGATTCCTGACTTCTATGCCCCCGGCGATGATAAACTGATCCTGCAAAAGCGGCTAGGATGACTTTTGATTTATTGACAGGAACTAATTTCGTTGACGGGGTGGTTCTTTTACTAGAAACAACACCAAGATCAAGCCTATAGCCACAAGCATTGCGCCCAGAAGGAAGGTTATGCGGGAGCCAATTATATCTGAGAGGAAACCACCGAAAGCCGGGCCTATCACCCAACCAACGGATATTGTCTGTTGATAGACACCCATTGCCCAGCCTCTTTTCTCAGCAATAGTAATGTCTGCTATATAGGCTGCGACCGCAGCACCAATGGCAACCCAGGCAGCGCCTTCGAGGATTTGGATGGGATATACCAGGAGATAGCTTTGCACCATTGAATAGAGAACGAAAACTAGCACGAAGCTAGCCATCGAGCAAAGGATAATCGGCTTCCTTCCAAAACGGTCTGATAGCTTCCCCAGGAACGGGGCAAATAATAGCCCTACCAGGGAACCAACCATATAGATCAGGCCAATTTGGGTTTTCTCTGCTCCGAGTACCTCGGCCATGTAGAGCGAGAACATAGAGTAAACGAGACCGGAGCAAATCATCATGGGTAGTACACAGGCACAGAGAATATATAGCCTTTTTCTTTCCATAGTTACCTCCCTAGAACCTAGCATTGAGACAACTTGTATATCGTAGCCTATGTTGCCAATAAGGATTGGCGATGGAGAGCTACAGCACCCAGAGGTATCATCAGGGGATCAGAGACATCAAGCCCAGGCATGAAGGGCATGAGGAAGAGATCCTGGCTAGAAGGGAGGAGCTTTCCGCTAGCATCAAGAGAAACGGGCGAAAGCCTAAGGTCTTGGTCTCGGTGTAAGGTATTATTCGCCTTAAATTGTCCCAGAGGCATTTACAAGGTACATCCCCAATTCTGAAATATTAGACCGTGTCATGGAGACCCTGAACTCCCCTAGTACGGAAAACTCTCCTTGAACTCGGTTATCGCCATTATTTTAAACCTTGTCTAAGTCTTCATAGGTAAAGCCAAGGTCAGTTAAGATAGCAGCTAGAGTGCCTTTAGGGATGTCCTTGGCCCCATGGTGAGGGATGGTAGTATAACGCTTTCTCCCTGGATGCCACCAGATTTCATGTCCACCCTTGGCTTGGCGGCGAAACTCACATCCTAGCTTCGTGAGCTTTCGAGTTAGTTCCGAATACTTCACAAGGAGCCTACCGCCACTGTGATCTCACTATGAAGCACTGTGTCCGGCTTTGCTTCTTGAAGCTCATCAGGAATTGATTTGCCATCTTCCAAGTAGAGCTCAAGAAGGACCCTTGCCACATCCTGCACATTGTCTATGGCTTCGGCAATGGTGTCGCCTTGAGCATGGCATCCCTGAAGCATAGGGCAAATAGCAAGATAGCCCACTTCTCCCAAAGCTCGAATCTCTATAGGTAAGACATATCTGCTCATAGCCCCTTCCCCTCCTTTAATATGGCACGCTCTCCTTGAACTCCAGAATCGCCTTCTTCAGCGCCTCCTCAGTGTCAACACTTATCGCCTTCTCCTCGGCGATGCGCTCCCCTATTTCAGGATGGCTTGTTTCCATAAAGCGGTGAAAGCCATCCTCAAATGCTCTCACCCTCTCTACGGGGATGTCATCGAGGTAGCCGTTGATCACGGCGTAGAGGATGGTCACCTCCTTTTCCAGAGGCATGGGGACATACTGAGGCTGCTTCAGGACCTCGGTGATCCGCTGCCCCCGCTCCAGTTGTGCCCTGGTTGCCTTGTCCAGCTCGGCGGCACCGAACTGGGAGAAGGCAGCGAGCTCCCGATACTGAGCCAGGTCCAGCCTCAGCTTCCCCGCCACCTGCTTCATCGCCGCGGTCTGAGCAGCGCCCCCTACCCGAGACACGCTAAGCCCGACATTCAGAGCAGGGCGAACCCCCGCATTGAAAAGGTCGGCCTCAAGGTATATCTGGCCGTCGGTGATGGAGATCACATTAGTGGGGATATAGGCCGATATATCTGCCGCCTGAGTTTCGATGAGGGGCAGGGCGGTGAGAGAGCCGCCACCATATTCCGGCGCCATCTTGGCGGCGCGCTCCAGGAGGCGGCTGTGAAGATAGAAGATGTCGCCTGGATAGGCCTCGCGACCTGGCGGACGACGCAATAGCAAGGAGAGCTGGCGGTAGGCCCAGGCATGCTTGGAGAGGTCGTCGTAGATAATTAAGCCATCCCGCCCCTGCTCCATGAACTCCTCGCCTATGGCACAGCCGGCGTAAGGGGCGAGATACTGCAGTGCCGCAGGGTCAGAGGCTGTGGCGGAGACGACGATGGTATGCTCCATAGCACCATAATTCTCCAGAATGGCCACCGATTGCGCCACCTTGGAGGATTTCTGCCCGATGGCGACATAGATGCAGATGAGGTCGCCACGGCGTTGGCTGATAATAGTGTCAAGGGCGATGGCCGTCTTACCTGTGGAGCGGTCACCGATTATGAGTTCTCGCTGCCCCCGCCCCACGGGGATCATGCTGTCGATTGCCTTGATCCCGGTATGAACAGGGGTATCCACAGACTTGCGACGCACCACATTAGGAGCCACCCGCTCTACGGGGCGGGTCTTCTCATACCTTATCGGCCCTTTGCCATCGAGGGGCTGACCCAAGGGATCGATTACTCGCCCTATAAGGCCATCCCCTACAGGCACTTCGGCGATCCTCCCGGTGCATCGCACCTCATCCCCCTCTTTGACCACGCTATAGTCACCGAGGATCACCGCACCAACGCTCTCCTCCTCCAGGTTAAGGGCGATGCCGATCACACCCTGGGGAAATTGGAGTAACTCATTATACTTGGCACCGGAGAGCCCGTGAATTCGGGCGATGCCATCGCCCACCTCGACCACGGTGCCCACGTCCACCATGGTCAATGTGGTGCCGAATTGTTCGATCTGCTGCCTGATGATCGACGCAATATCTTGAGTGCGAGCCATCTAGCCTACCTCCGATCTATCTCAAGGCTGGTTTATTTTGCCCTTTTGTCATTCTGACCCCGATTCATCGGGGGAAGAATCTCAAGACCCTTCACTGTCGTTCAGGGGGACAGTTAAACATCCTTATCTCATCAAGCTCTCCTTGAGAGCGAGAAGCCTGCTTTTTGTGCTGCCATCGATGAGCTTATCACCGACCCTGGCGACAAGCCCCCCAATAATGGAGGGGTCAACCTGGCTGGCGAGCAAAATCTCCTTGCCTACTATGTCGCTGAGCCTATGGGTCAGCCTATCCTTTTCATTCTCATCCAAGGGAACTGCTGTAACCACCGCAGCATGAGCGATGCCCCGATACTCATCGACCAGTCGCCCATACTCAGAAACTATTTCCTCCACGATGCCCAATCTCCTCTTAGCCACCAACAGAAAGGACATGTTCATTGCCAGTGGATTTATCCCTTCGAGGCGCTGGCGCAGTATCCTCTCCTTCTCAGCGAAGTGAATTTTCGGGCTTTCCAAGAAGGATAAAAGAAAGGGGTCTTTTACTGCCTCGGAGATCACCTCCAGGTCCCCTCGCCATCCATCCAGCTCATTTTGCTCCAGGGCGATCTGAAAAGCTGCCTGGGCATGCCTTCTCGCCGAAGCCCTCGCCATTTAGCCTTGTCCCTTCGGAGCCTGCTCAAGCACCTCTTCGATGAGCCTGCGATGCTTCTCTCTATCCAATGTCTCGCTGATCACCTTCTCTGCAGCCGTTATCGCCAGATCTGCAAACTGGCGCCTGAGCTCCTGGATAGCATCGTCCCTCTCTCGCTGGATCTCGGTGCGCGCCCTGGTGATAATGGTTTCCGCATCCTGCTTCGCTTCCTCCCTCGCCTCCTCCCTGAGTCGCTCCCCCATCTGCCCCGCTTGAGCCAGGATATTCTGCCCCTCCCTGCGGGCGGCATCTAGCTGCTCCTTAACCTGCTCCTCGGTCTTGGCCATCGTCTCCTTGATCTGCTCCGCTTGCTCCATGCTCACCCTGATCCTCTCCGAGCGCTCATCGAGTATCCGGCGCACTGGCTTATAGAGGAGGAAGGTGAGCAGGCCGAACAGAATGAAAAAGCATACAAGCTGCGCCACCAAGCCTGGCACATTGATACCAATATCCCCCATATCGATCTCCTTTCAGGAGAGTCTCTAAGCCACGAAAACCATAATGATGGCTATGAGGAGGGCATAGATTGCTATGGCCTCGGCGAAGGCGATGGCAAGGATCATATTGGTCATGATGGGTCCACGGGCCTCAGGGTTTCTTCCCAACGCTTGCATCGCCCCATATCCCAAAATGCCGATCCCTAGGCCAGGTCCAAGAGCGCCCAGGCCAATGGCCAATCCTGCGGCGAGTAACTTCATTGATTCGGGATCCATGCTTTATCCTCCTTTCTTATTCGTGCTCCTCCCTTGGGGTAACAGCGATAACAAGGAAAACCAGGGTCAAGCCTGCAAAGATGAGGGCCTGAACGAAGCCGAGGAATAGCTCAAGACCATAGAATACGGATGGGACAACCCAGGGGATGAGAAAGATCATCATGAGTAGCAATATCTCCCCAGCGGTCATGTTGCCAAAGAGTCGGACGGTGAGGCTGAGGATACGCACCAGCTCGCTTATTGCCTCAATAAATCCGGCGAAGAAATCGACAAAACCGGAGAAGAGGGTGCCAAGTCCACTTCTGATCTTACCCCTAAAAATCTGGCCTATGCCCCTAAACAACCCACCTACACTAAAAAACTTCCTTATATAGCGGGAAAAGCCCTGAGACCTCAGGCCCCAATACTCCACAAAGATGAAGGAGACCAGGGCCAGGGCAAGAGGGAAATTGATGTCAGTATTTGCACCCCTAAGAAAAGGCCATATAGTCCTCGCCCCCTCCTCTGTCTCATGCCAAAAGCCTATAGTCATAAAGCCAGGGATGAGCGCCAGCCATGCATTGGCGATTACAAAGACGAAGATGGTGGCGATCACGGGGAAGAACTTGCGCCCATACTCCTTTCCCGCCGTATCATCCACAAAATTGATCAGCATCTCCAAAAGGGCCTCTACAATGTTCTGAAGCCCCCGGGGCACAATCCTCATCTTTCGGGTGACGGCAAAACACACCGCCCCCACCACTATGATAGTAAACAATGCTGCCAGCATGGTATTGGTGATAGGACCAAATAGGGGCTCCGCAGCGAGTTCCACATGTGGTAGAGGGGCACGGAGCAGGACGGAACCGACGATAATGAGCACAACGAGAGCCAGGGCGATAATTCCCACCCGGCGCCGCCGCCCCAGCCCACCCCACCACGAGCGAATCCTAGCCACTAGCGATCCTCCTTGTCTTTCCCTCTCCCGAGGGCGGGGAGCAGCATGCGGTAGGTGCCAAAGAAGGCGCCAAAAAGCCCCAAACCGAGCCCGAGCAGTATAAACAGGGCGGGGGGGCCGATTCTATCGCCCACATAATCCCCCAAGCACACCCCACCGGCAATGCAACCACCAATCCAAAACCCGATGCCAGTAAGCCTTAGCGCCGCCGCCCAGCGATTCACAACCACCCTCCAATCCAGTATATCATACGCTACTACCCCAGACAACCATCCCCAGACATACCGAACCCCCGACTTGTCGGGGGGGTTATGCAGTAATCCTCAAAAAGCGGTTCTACTTCATCCCTTTTCCTTCGAGAAAATGTGTGAAAAATCTCCATCGAACTCTTTAAGGAAGTTATATATGTCTAATACGTCATTGGCATCCACCGCCGCGATCTGGTTGAACTTGGCATACTCCTCCTCAGTGAGGTCGGTAACCAACTCGGGTGGCCCCCCTTCCTTGATCACCGCAGCCACTAAACCGTGACTATGACAAGCAGGGCAATAGACACTAAGAAACCATAGGTCATCACGGTGACCGAGAATCCTCACATTGTCCCCCTCATAGCGCCGACCGCAGACGCCACATCTTATGGTGGCGACCACTCTTTTGACGAACCCTTCATCCATTACACTACCTCCTCACACCCCCTATGACTTCCCTTTACCCAAATCATCCAAGTTAAGGGTGTCGATAAAATCCGTAAAGGGGGCAAGCTTCTTTAGCTCCTCATCGCTGAGCTTCCCCTCCTCACCCTTAGCGGGAAGCGGCTTGCCGGTCTCACGATCGAGCAATATCCCCGCTTTATCCAATACCGACTCATCGGCGTAAATCGGCACCCCCACTCTCACCGCAAGGGCAATTGCATCGCTGGGACGGGAATCGATCTCCATAAACTCGCCATTAAAGGTAAGAACGATTTTGGCATAGAATGTGTCGTTTTTGAGGTCACAAACGATGATTGAGGAGACCGTAGCTCCCAGGGCACCGATAACGGAGCGCAACAAGTCATGGGTCAAGGGTCGGGTCACGGCAACATCCTGCAATTTTACCGCTATAGAATCCGCCTCCGCAGGGCCAATCCAGATAGGGAGGTAACGCTCCGCATCCTTCTCCTTAAGGATCACCACCCTCTGATAGTTCATCAGGCTCATCCGAATGCTATCGATAGTCATCTCGATCATATCTAACCCCCCTCCCCCGACTTGTCGGGGTCAGCCAACGCTATTCTATCTTGTATTAATCCTAATGTCAACCTTCGCCACCCTATCAATTTACGGTAATCCTTGTCAACTTTATGAACCCTTAGAGTGAAAACCCTTCACCCTGCGCTCGAAAACCCCCCGCTCCACGAGCACGCGGCGGTGGCACTTCTGACACCTGATCCCAATATCAGCGCCCACCCTGATCACCTGCCACTCATCGCTGCCACAGGGATGTTTCTTCTTAAGCCGCACTAAATCGCCAATCTTTATCTCCATAGCCTAATGAGAATCCAGGTAAAGATTGATCTCATCACGCAGCTTCAGCGCCGCCCCTCTCGCTGCCATAGCGAAATCCTTACCGCTAGAGGCGTAAATGACCTGCCTGGAAGAACTGATGATCGCTTTTTCACCCCGGGCATCCACCCCATAACGCACTGCGTTGGCAAGATCACCCCCCTGAGCCCCAATACCTGGAATCAGGAGAAGCATCTCGGGGCAGAGCTGGCGCACGCGTCTTAGTTCCTGGGGATAGGTAGCGCCCACCACGAGTCCCAAATTGCCATACTTGTTCCACTCCCTGGCCCTCTGGGCGACTATTTCAAAAAGTCGGCTTTCAGAAATCACTAAATTTTGGAAATCGGCTGAGCCTTTATTTGAGGTGCGGCACAGGATGAACACCCCCTTCTGCTTATATTCGATAAAGGGCTCAAGGGAGTCGTAGCCCAGATAGGGGTTTACGGTAGCAGCATCGAAGCCAAAGGTTTCAAAGAGCGCCCTGGCATAGGCCCGTGCGGTGCTGCCCACGTCGCCCCTCTTAGCATCCCCGATGATCGGGATCGCCTCAGGGATATAGGCTATGGTCTTCTCCAGCGCCCTAATCCCCTCAATTCCCAGGGCCTCGTAGAAGGCAAGGTTTGGCTTGTAAGCGCATACCAGGTCCGAGGTGGCATCCACAATCGCTCTATTGAACTGGAGCACCTCCACCCCTGGCATCAGCTCCGGGTCGGGGTCGAGCCCAATGCAAAGGAGACTCCTATTTGTGCGGGCAGCCTGAAGTAGTTTCTCTAAAAAGTTCATCGTCCCATGGCGATAATACCGCTCAGCCAAGTTGGCGTCAAGACCGAAAATATTGAAGAGTTGCCCCCGCTGTGCTATGATGCCAAGAGGGGCAGAAGGCATGCTAGAGTGCGAGCTTTATGTAAAGATTGATGAGCTCTTTGAAGGCTATGTCGATGAGGGGTGGCTGAGGCGAGTAGTGGCGGAGACCCTTGCCCTAAAGGGGGTGAATTCCCCCGTAGAGCTGGGCCTGGTGATCACGGACAATGAGACGATACGCCAACTCAACAAAAGATACCGCGGAAGGGATGAGGTCACCGATGTGCTCTCCTTCGCCCTGCTCGAAGATTCGAATCCCCCATTTATTAATCCCCCCGATGGTGTGCTCCACCTTGGCGAGGTGATCCTGTCCTATCCCCAGGCAGCGGCTCAAGCAGAGGAGCACCACCATTCTCAAGAGCGGGAGCTGGCGCTATTGGTGATTCACGGTGTGCTTCATCTCCTGGGCCATGAAGATGAGAACACCCAAGGTGAACTCAAGATGAGGGCTGAGGAGGAGAGGGTTTTAGGAGGATTGTCCTATGATAGGCTATTATGAAGCACCCCCATTCAGACCGCCCACTGAGGCTTATAGCCTCCTCATCAGGGCAACAAGAAATTGCTCCTGGAACAGGTGCGAGTTTTGCTGCATGTATAAGGGTACCAAACTGGAGATAAGGCCGGTGGAGGAGGTGAAGCAAGATATACTATCAGCAAAGAAGGTTGCTCAGCAGATAAAAGAATGGGCCTGGAGGATTGGAGATGGCAACCAGGTGGGTATGGTTGCCAGGGCTAATGGCATCCTCTGGCTCGATGAAGGGGTGGTGAAGAACGTCTTTATCGGGGACTCCAACAGCATCATCATGAAAACGGAGGACTTCGCCGAGATCATCAGCTTCCTCTACGAAACCTTCCCCACCCTGGAAAGGGTTACCAGCTATGGAAGGGGAAAAACCTTGGTCAAGAAAAGCCCCGAAGAGCTAAGGATGCTCCGTGAGGCTGGGCTTACCAGGCTCCACGTCGGACTGGAGACGGGCGACGAGGAGCTGCTCGAATATGTAAAGAAAGGTGCCACTGCCGAGGAGATGATCATCGGAGGGAGAAAGGCTATCGAGGCCGGATTCGAGCTCTCAGAGTATGTGATGCCCGGGCTTGGGGGGAGGGAACGCTGGGAGCAGCATGCCCACGGAACGGCAAGGGTCCTAAACGAGATAAATCCCCACTTTATTCGCCTCCGCACCCTGGGGCTCATCCCAGGAACGCCCCTCTATGAAAAGAACCAGCGAGGCGAGTTCCAGTTGCAATCTTTGGAGGAGCTGCTCATTGAGGTGCGCACCCTGATCGAGAGGCTCACGGTAACATCCGAGTTTGTGACAAGCGATCATGTGGCGAACCATTATATGTGGGGGGTCGATGGCAAGCTCCCCCAGGATAAAGCGCGGATGCTTGAGACCATAGACGCTATGCTGGAAAGGGTATTATGCAAAAGCGGCTTCGAGTGATCCTTGAACCAAATGAATTGGGGGGATATACCGTAACAGTCCCCATATTGCCTGGGTGGCTCAAAAGACCCTACGCTCCATACTAAAACAACAGGAATAACCGCTGAGAGGTTTGCCGAGTTAGTATAAGGGCGAAAAATGACATCGCAGGTATTCTACCGAAAGTGGCGTCCCCAGACATTGGCCGAGGTTGTGGGGCAAGAGCATGTAACCAAAACCCTCTTAAATGCCCTTAAAACGGGGCGAGTGGCCCACGCCTACCTCTTCTGTGGCCCTCGGGGGACGGGAAAGACTAGCACCGGGCGCATCCTGGCCAAGGCGGTGAGTTGCCTGAATAGTGGCAAAGGTGAGCCCTGCAACGCCTGTGCCCCGTGTCAGGCGGTCAATGAAGGTCGCGCTATGGATGTGATGGAGATCGATGCAGCCTCAAATCGCGGCATCGATGAGATCCGCGACCTCAGGGAGAGGGTGAGGTTCGCCCCAAATATGGCAAGATATAAGGTCTATATTATCGATGAGGTTCACATGCTCACCGAGCCTGCGGCCAATGCCCTCCTCAAGACCCTGGAGGAGCCACCGCCTCATGTGCTGTTCGTGCTGGCGACCACCGAGCCCCACAAGGTGCCGTCCACCATTCTCTCCCGATGCCAGAGGTTCGATTTCAGGCGCATCCCACAGGCTGCTATGGTTTCTAGGCTTCAGCGAATCTGCGAGCAGGAGGTGATTCGTATCGAGCCCTCATCGCTAAAGCTCATCGCCAGAAGCGCCACCGGCAGCATGCGAGACGCTGAGAATCTGTTGGAGCAATTGGTTGCCTACTATGGCACCCAGATCGAGCTTCATCAGGTTCAAGCGATGCTGGGGTTCACCGGGGACATCAGAGCTCAAGAGCTTGCAAGACACATCGTCAATAAGAATATCGTTGCGGGGCTTCAAACGATAAATAGCGTCACCCACGATGGCCTCGACTTGCGGCAATTCAACCGGGAGCTGGTGGAGTATTTAAGGGGGCTGCTTCTGGTAAAGGCTGGCGCCGAGGAAGCAATCGACCCCGATTTTATCGAGGCACTCTCAGAGATGAGGAGCCTGGCCAAGCGGGCAGCTATGGCAGAGCTCTCCAAAGCGGTCAGGCTCTTTCGAGGGGTGGAGCTGGAATTCGAAGGCTTCTCCCCGCTGCCCCTGGAGCTGGCCTTGGTGGAGTGCGCCCTGCCCGAAGGGCCCCAACCCGCCGAGTTAAAAGAAATTGCCCCCCCCAAAGCAGAGGAAGTGGACTTCGAAAAAACGAAGGTGAAACCCGTCAGCACTCCAGCACCGAGCGATGACAAACCGGTAGCACCCGAGAAGTTCGAAAAACGAGCAACGCCCGAAAAGGGCGAAAAATTCGAAGAAATCCGCAGCCGCTGGGGCGAGGTGGTTAACGCCACGCGGGGCTTAGGCTCAAAGGGCAACCTGGATGCCCTCTTGAGAAGCGCCTGTGAGCCGGTGGCTCTTGAGGGCGATACCCTGGTGCTTGGCTTTTATTACGACTTCCATAAGGAGAAGATCGAGGACCCCAAGTATCGCAATATGGTGGAGCGCAAGGTGAGCGAGGTCTTCGGGCAACCATACAAAATTCGCTGCGTTCTCACCGAGCGAAAGAAGAAAGCCCCAGGACACCTGGTTGAGGCAGCGCTTCAGATGGGGGCGAGAATCGTTGATGAGGAGGAAAAATGAATAGAGCAATCATGCGGCAGGCTCGGCAGCTTCAGGCAAAACTGGAAAAGGCTCAGGAGGAGCTAGAAAAGACTACGGTGGAGGCCAGCTCAGGTGGCGGCGCAGTAACGGTGGTGATCAGCGGGCAGCAGCATATCCAGTCGGTGAAGATCTCGCCAGAGGCGGTCGATGATATAGAGATGCTGGAGGACCTGGTGATGAGCGCGGTGAACGAGGCGATAAGGAAATCTCAGGAGCTGGCAGCAAATCGCCTCGGCTCCCTGACTGGTGGGCTCAAGATCCCCGGCCTATGAGGACGATTAAAGGAAAATGATTCTGACGCTTACCAGACCTTTGCCAACTGAGTGGGTCAAGAGGGCGAAAACAGGAGACTTGATTTGAACATCGATTTTGTGCCCACAGCCCAGCCTGTTTCCCGCCTCATTGAGGAGTTCCACAAGCTGCCGGGCATCGGCCCCAAGACCGCTCAGCGGCTTACCTACTTTCTGATTCGCATGCCCCAGGAGGAGGCGCGCGCCCTCGCCGAGGCCATCCTCGCCGTAAAAGATAAGATTATCCTCTGCTCCATCTGCCAGAACATCACCGACTCCGACCCCTGTATTATCTGCTGTGGGGAGGGGCGGGACCGCACCAAGATATGTGTTGTTGAGGAGCCGCTGGATATACTCCCCCTAGAGCGCACCAGGGAATATAAGGGGCTTTATCATGTGCTTCATGGGGTGATCTCCCCTATGGATGGCATCGGCCCCGATGACCTGAAGATCAAGGAGCTTCTCTCAAGGCTCCAGGGTGGTGAGGTGGAGGAGGTTATCCTGGCCACAAACCCCAACCTTGAGGGTGAGGCGACAGCGATGTATCTCCAGCGTCTGATCACCCCATTGGGGATTAAAATGACCCGCCTCGCCCGGGGGCTCCCCTTCGGCGCCGACCTCGAATACGCCGATGAAGTCACGCTGATAAGGGCTCTCCAGGGAAGACAGGAGGTTTAGGGGAAAGGAAAAACTGAGGAGCTTTAGATTGCCATTACTCCCAATGCCTTCAATAAGTGACACTTTCTCACCGGAACAACGGATAGTTCTACACGAAGGGGATTCTCATGATTTTTTGAAAGGTATCCCAAAGAATACTGCTACGCTAATAATTACCTCACCGCCCTACAACATTGGTAAAGAGTATGAGACAAGGACAAGCATTGAATCATACTTAAAGCAACAAGAACCAGTAATAGGTGAATTGGTGCGGATACTGAAAGATGAAGGAAGCTTATGTTGGCAGGTTGGTAATTTTGTAGAGGACTCCGAGGTGTTTCCGCTTGATATATTCTACTATGCCATCTTTAAGAAGAATGGCTTAAAGCTACGAAACAGGATAATATGGCATTTTGGTCACGGTCTGCATGCGTCAAAGAGATTTTCGGGCAGGTATGAAACAATCCTTTGGTTTGCAAAGAGCGATGAATACATTTTCAACTTAGATTCAGTCCGAGTTCCTGCAAAGTATCCAGGCAAGAGGCATTTCAAAGGCCCTAACATAGGCAAGCCTTCAGGAAACCCCCTAGGTAAGAACCCATCGGATATTTGGAAATTTGTTGCCGAAGAATGGGAAAGGGAATTGTGGGACATTCCGAATGTGAAAGCTAATCACCCTGAGAAGACAATACATCCCTGTCAATTCCCCATAGAGCTAGTGGAAAGATGTGTCTTGGCGCTTACGAATGAAGATGATTGGGTGCTCGACCCATACTGCGGTGTAGGTTCGGCTCTAATAGCGGGGCTGAAACATAACAGAAGGGTGATCGGTTGCGATAAAGAATCAGAATACATAAAGATAGCGAAGGAAAGAATAACTGATTTCTTTAACGGAACGTTAAGAATAAGGCCTCTAGGAAAACCTGTATATGTTGCTACAGGTAAGGAAAAAGTCTCACAAGTGCCAGATGAATGGAAGGTGAAAAAAGAGGTGGAATAGAATGATTATAGCTGGCGAATTCTCATTTAATGATGGTAAGAAAGTTATCAATAGTAAATACAAGCACTTGTTGAGGGAAGTTAAAGCGGTTATTTCGACGATTGATGCGAACCAGCATAAAACGAAGAGGAGCAAGGAAAAGACTATGCCTGGCAGAATGCTCTTTAACCCCAAATCGCTAAACGAGGCGTTCAAGAAGGAATTCTACGATAGGCAGTGGCAAAAAGCGAAGATTAAGTGTGACTATCCGACGGGTTACTATACCGAGAAATATAAACCGAAAGCAATGAAGGGCGGCGCTTTCCGTGAGATGGATTTTGTTAAAGAAAGCTTGGGAATTGAACTGCAATTTGGTAAGTATGCTTTCATGGTCTACAACGTCTGTGCGAAGATGACCATATTCAACAAGATGGGATTCATTGACGCAGGAGTTGAAATCGTTCCGATAAAGCAGTTCGCTGATGAAATGTCAACTGGCGTGTCCTACTTTGAGCAGTTTGTCTGGGATTTGGAAAAGAGAGGCGTATCCAACATTGATATACCAGTTCTCATACTTGGGATAGATACTTGATTGTTCGCCCAAACGCTTCGCACTTCACAAAGCCCGCCATCACCACCTCCACCATCGTCACCCTGATCGTAGCCGCCTTTGGCCGCCGTCCCGCCTGTCCTCTTGCGCCGCGGGCGGTGCTTGCCCAGCACAATCGTAACATAACGGAGACCCCCTCAACTCCCAATGCCAAAGCGGGGTCGCTGCGGAAGAGTTATTCCGTGGTAGATTTGCCTAGCGCCGTATGTAAAGGAGACTTACTATTATCAGCACAAATAGACCGAAAGACATCAGGGACAAGCCCACAGCAGCGTATTCGGGCCATATCGCCGTGCCTATTACTATGATTGCGAAACCAATCCCATATATGAAGGCAAAAGAAGTAAACCTGACCAGGCTCTTGAATCTTATCTTCTATTCTCCCAAGCCTTTTTTCAATACTATCCAGCTTGGTAACAATAGATTCGCCCTGGCGCCTGGAGAAAAAACCAAACAGATTCAGTAAGCCATCTATAATCCTTCTACACATGAATCTCCCCCTTTGCCAATCTAACTATATTTTTGTTCCCCTGACTGTGGGCTGCCTTTAGGTGCCACCCGGGCTATCCGTTTGCGCCGTGGATGGCGCTTGCCAATCCACAACCCCTTGAAGAAGTTTGGGTCAAGCAGGTGCCTGTTATCGGCTATATCCAGAAGGTCTTTGGACACACTGCTTTCAAAATAGGCCACCTCCACATGTTTGCCCATGTTCTTCACTGCTTGCAGAGCATAGGCGAAGTCTGAATCCCCGCTCACCAGCACCGCCACGTCATAGAGGTTGTTCCAGGCAAAGTGCAGCAGGTCTGTGGCCAGCATAATATCGATGCCCTTTTCTACAAGGATACCCTGCGCCAGCTTGGTGCTTCCCAGTCGTACCTCTAAATAGGGCGTTTCACGAAGGGCGTTGAGGAAATCCTGCTGCTCGCGGTGGCCTTCGGCGCGCTGGTTTGGGTCTTGCAGGACGTTGTAATAATATATTCGGAATAGGTCTCTCGAACCGCAAAGCTTATTAGCAAA
>JACUUT010000025.1 GCA_014859165.1 Dehalococcoidia bacterium | reverse complement strand
TATGCACCGCTCCGCATCCCAAACCAACCCATTGCCCCGAAATCGCGGCGCTGGGGTAAGCTTCTGCTCAGGATACTGCACCGTGATCGGGCGACGGAAAAGGTGTCTAAAGGTCAGCGCCATGCCCTTGGCAATCCCTCGCCCGTATCTTCTAAGGCTCACCCTCTCCCCCTTCACCCTGAAGAAGAGCGACCAGAGAACTATTAAACCAGCAGCGATCAGGATGTTGACGAAAACGAGCCACCATGGGAAATCCGGCCAAATAATCGCCTCAGCCCCGGTGATAAATATATTGAGGAGCGCTAGAGGAAAGAGGCACTTCCAGGCAAATCCCATCAGTTGGTCCACCCTCAGCCGGGGCAGGGTGCTCCGAATCCAGAGAAGGAGGATAAATACCAAGAGCACCTTGATCAGAAACCAGAGGGCTGCGGGCAGAAGGGGTCCTGCCCAACCACTGAGGAAAATGGTGGCCACAATAGCTGAAATGGCAAAGGCATGGGTATATTCACCGAGGTAGAAGAGGGCGAACTTCATCCCCGAGTATTCGATGTGGTAGCCGGCGACGATCTCGGACTCCGCCTCCAGAAGGTCGAAGGGGGTGCGGTTGATCTCAGCGGCAGCAGCAAGGAAGAAGATTAAAAATCCCAGAGGCTGGAGCAAAAAGAAGGGGACTTGCTGCGCCTCGACGATGCGCCCCATGGAAAGCGAACCCGTTATCATGAGCACACCGATAATGGAAAGCACCAGGGGGATCTCATAGCTTACCATTTGAGCTACAGTGCGCATAGCGCTAACCAGAGAATATTTGTTATTGGAGCCCCATCCTGCCATGAACGCACCGATGACGCCCAGCGAGGAGATGGCGATTATGTAAAGGATGCCGATGTTAAGGTCGGTGAAGATGGCACCATGGCCCCAGGGGATGACAGCGAAGATCATTAGGGCGGGGACAAAGGCGATGATCGGGGCAAGCCAGTGAACCCAGCGGTCCCCCTTGGCGGGGACGATGTCCTCCTTTATCAGCACCTTTATGGCATCGGCTATTGGCTGGAAGATGCCCTGTGGCCCTGCACGATTAGGACCAAGGCGAATCTGAAATCGTCCCACCCCCCTCCTCTCAATGTAGATAAATGCCATCACCACAATAAGAATGAAGGTGGAGAGGATGGCGAAGGCCACCAGTGCCGGTATAAGATATGCTGCCCAGGAGGGCAAGTAGATTTCTAGCCACTCTCGAAATTGCTCAAGGACCACTAGCGATCCACCTCACCTAAACAGATATCAATACTGCCGAAGATGACCATAGCGTCGGCAAGCTTCCAGCCGATGACCAGGTCGCGGAGCACGGTGAGATTGAGTAGCGATGGGGCACGAATCTTGAAGCGATATGGATTGGGGGAGCCATCGCTAACCAGGTAAAAGCCCAGTTCCCCTTTGGGCGTCTCGATTCGTCCGTAGGCCTCCCCCTTTGGCGGCCGGAGCGTGGCCGGCACCTTGGTACGCACCTCCCCTTGGGGGAGCTGGGCAATAGCCTGCTTCACAATGCGCGTGCTCTGCCTCATCTCCTGAATCCTCACCCAGTAGCGATCATAGATATCGCCCATTTTGCCCGTTGGTATCTCGAACTCAAATCGATCGTAAACCGAATACGGGTCAGCTTTACGAATATCCCACTTCACCCCGCTGGCGCGCAGCACCGGACCGCTCGTCGAGGCATTGATTGCCAGTTCTGGGGGCAAAATGCCCACCCCCTTGGTGCGCGCCAGCAAAATCTCGTTCTCGGCGAGAAGCTGATCGTATTCATCGATAAAGCCGGGCATCTCATCGATAAACCTCTTGAGTGCTGGCAGAAACTCATCGGGGATGTCATGGCTCACCCCTCCAAAGCGCATATAGTTATAGGTTAGGCGCTGCCCGCAGACCATCTCAAACAGGTCAAGAATCTTCTCCCGCTCTCGGAACATATACATCAGAGGAGTGAAGAAGGCGCCCATATCGTTCAAGAGAAAGCCCACCGCCATGAGGTGACTTGCAATTCTCATCAGTTCAGCCATGATCACCCTGAGATACTCAGCACGCTCAGGGACTTCGATCCCAGAAAGCTTCTCCACCGCCAGCACATAGGCCATGTTGTTAGTCATGGAGGCGAGGTAGTCGAGCCTATCGGTATAGGGGATGTTTTGGGTGTAGGTGCGAGATTCGGCAAGCTTCTCGATGCCCCGATGGAGGTAGCCGAAGATAGGCTCCATATCGACGATGACCTCGCCATCAAAGGTAACCCTCATCCGAAACACCCCGTGGGTTGAGGGGTGCTGCGGGCCGAAGTTGATCAACACAGGCTCAGTCTTGAGCGCCATTTTTCTCCTTTTTCGCCTTTTTCGCCCTTTTCACACCTCGTCTTTAAAACCAAGCTTTGGTTATTTTTTATCGAGGTGAGATGATAAACCAGTTCGAAATGTTCGAAAATCCTTTCGCAATGGATGCCCCTGGAACCCCTCCCAGAGGAAGAGGCGCTTCAGATTTGGGTGCCCCTCAAAGGCAATTCCCATAAGGTCATAGATCTCTCGCTCCTGAAAATCGGCCCCCCGCCACAGACTGACCACTGAAGGCAATTTTACGCTTTTTTCGCCTTTTTCGCCCTTATCACACCTCGTCTTTATAACAACGCTATGGTTATATTTGATAGAGGTTAAATGATATACAAGTTCGAAATGCTCAAAATAATCTACGGCGCTGATGCTGGTGAGGTAATCGAACTCAAGGCTCTCTTTGAGGAAGCGCGCCACCTCAAAAAGGGCCTTGCTTGGGACGAAAACAGCGCTTTCATCGAATTCGGTGACTACATCGGGGAGGTGCTCCCCTATCTGCCTGGCAACATCTTCACCGCAAAGCGGCTTGGTCATGCTATCCCTTCTTCTTATAGGTGTCTTTAGCGATCTTCTGGTGCAACATGATTATCCCGTGGAGCAGCGCCTCAGGGCGCGGCGGGCAGCCGGGGACATAGACATCCACCGGGACAATAAGATTCACCCCGGGCACCACGCTGTAGGAGCCGCGAAAGGGTCCGCCGCTGATAGCGCAGGAGCCCATAGCAAGGACCCATTTTGG
This sequence comes from Dehalococcoidia bacterium, assembly GCA_014859165.1. Taxonomy (GTDB): domain Bacteria; phylum Chloroflexota; class Dehalococcoidia; order E44-bin15; family E44-bin15; genus Kmv38. Next base: position 11,734 of record JACUUT010000025.1, on the reverse strand, counting down.
CTCTGCCATCTGGTCATAGATTCGCTTCAGCGCTGGCGCCATCTTCCAGGTCAGCGTCCCGGCGACGAGCATCAGGTCCGCCTGGCGTGGCGATGCCCGGAAAAGCTCCATGCCAAAGCGAGAAATGTCAAAGCGCGATGCCGCGGTGGCGATCATCTCAAAGGCGCAGCAGGCGAGTCCGAAGTTCACCGGCCAAACCGAGGAGCGCCTCCCCCAATTTAAGAGGTAATCGATGGAGGTAACTAGGACGCTCTTGCGGATATCCTCCTCTAGCCAAGCGACAGGGTCGGGGTAAGGCTCTTGAGATGCCTTCATCAGCGCCTCGATCTCAGCGCCTTCGGCACGATCGAGCTCGCTGCTTGAGTAGACAGGCATCCTCATTTCCATTCCAGAACCCCCTTCCTCCAGGCGTAGATAAAGCCAACGACCAGGATCAGGAAGAAAGCAAGCATCTCCAAAAGCCCGAAGAGCTTAAGCTGCTTAAAGGCTACCGCCCATGGATAGAGAAAGACCACCTGTATATCGAAGATCACAAAGAGCAGGGCAAAAAAATAGTAGCGGAAGTTGAATTGAACCCAGGACTTGCCCACCGTCTCCATACCACATTCATAGGTGGAGCTTTTTGTGGGGTTAGGCTTCTTGGGGACAATGCCGGAGCGTCTGAGGATGGGGGGGATTAATACCATAAAGATAGCGAAACCGAGGGCAGAGATGAGGAAAATTCCAATATAACCGAAGTTCCCCAGCAAATGCCCCCCTTCCCCGAAATTATACAACATACCATCTCGGATGTGAAGTGAAGGAAAACACAAATTCACTATTGACCTACCCCCCTGGACTGGTTATTATTAGAAAACGCTCATCAAAGGAGCCTCATTTTGCCGCAACCGGACCTGATTCTGCTTCACCCGCCCAGCATCTATGACTTTCGCACGAAGACCATCCTCTATGGCCCGAGCAGCGACCTCATTCCCTCCTCCCCCATTTTTGAGATGTATCCCATAGGATTTGCCAGCATCGCTGAGTATCTGGAGCGTGCCGGCTACCGGGTGCGCATCGTGAACCTGGCGGTTCGCATGCTAAGGAACCCGAATTTCGATGCCGAGAAGCTGATTAAGAGCCTGAGCTCCCCCGTATTTGGCATCGATCTGCATTGGCTGCTTCATGCCCATGGCGCCATCGAGATCGCCCGCATAGTGAAAAGGCACCACCCTAAGGCAAAATTGGTCCTCGGCGGCCTCTCCGCCTCTTATTACTGGCGAGAGCTTTTCCATTATCCCGAGATCGACTATGTGCTCCGCGGCGACTCTACAGAGGAACCCCTTCGCCAGTTAATGGAGTGCATCATAAATAAAAGGGAGCCTATATCGGTGCCCAACCTTTCCTGGCGAGATGAAAAAGGGGAGGTGCACGAAAACCCCCTATCTTATGTCCCGAATGAGCTTAACGATGTGATGGTCCGCTACTATGAGCATACGGTGAAATCGGTAGTTAGATACCGTGACCTGGCCAACTATCTCCCCCTCCAGCGCTGGCTGCGCTATCCGATCACCGCCGTGCTTACCTGCCGCGGCTGCACCCAGAACTGTGTCATTTGCGGTGGCTCCGCTACTGCCTTTCGCCACGCCTATAACCGGGGCCTCCCTGCCTTTCGCACCCCGGAGGCAGTGGCTCATGACGTGAGAAGCATCGGGCGGATCACCAGGGGTCCCATCTTCATCCTGGGCGACATCCGCCAGGCAGGGGAGGACTATGCCCACCGCCTTCTAGAGCTTCTGAGCCAGGAAAAGCCAAAAAACCAGCTTATCCTGGAACTGTTCCGCCCTGCCCCCAGGGAATTCCTGAGCAAAATGGGCGAAGCCTGCCCCGAATTCTGCCTGGAGATCTCCCCAGAGTCCCATGACCCTGAGGTGCGAACGGCTTGTGGCAGACACTACTCTAATGAGGCCCTTGAGGAAACCATCGCGGGTGCCCTGGCAGCGGGCTGTGTGCGAGTGGATGTTTTCTTCATGATCGGCCTCCCAAAGCAGACACCGAAGTCGGTGATGGATACCATCGACTACTGCGGTTCCCTGCTGGATAAATTCAATCGAACCTCCCCTTTTATTGCCCCAATCTCTCCTTTCCTCGACCCCGGGAGTTTAGCATTCGAGAACCCAGAGCGCTATGGCTATCGCCTGCTTATCAGAGGTCTGGAGGAACATCGCCAGGCGCTCGTTGCACCAAGCTGGAAGTACACCCTAAACTACGAAACGGAGTGGATGACACGCAGCGAAATCGTGGCCAGCGCCTATGAGGCACTACTGCGCCTCAATCGCCTCAAAGCGAGGCATGGCTCGATCTCAAAGGAAATGGCTGAAGCTGAGGAAGTGCGCATAAATACCGCCATCGAGATGCTCCACCGCATCGATAACATAGTTTCTTCAGGCAGGGAGGAAGAGTTGCCCCAGATTAAGGCGACGGTGGATCGGGTGAATATGTCGATGGGGGGTGGGAAGAGGGAGCTCGAGCTACCCACCACTTCTCTAAAGCTGAGGCCGCTCACCACCCTGTGGTCTCTAGTGCGGGGGCAATAGCTCCCATTGACCTCGCCCCATCGGTTGAGTACTATGATGAAGGGCAAAAGGTGAGTTGGTGCCTAAAATATGCTCATCGACTTACATACTCATACTGCGCCTAAGTCCGACGATAGCTATTTAAGGCCGGACGAGCTTATCATTCATGCCATGCGCGCTGGGCTTGATGCCATCTGCTTCACCGAGCATGATTGGTTTTGGCATGATAAGGATATTGCGGAGCTGAGCCAGAGGCATAACTTCCTCATTCTACCCGGGGTGGAGATAACCACCGAGGAAGCACACCTTCTGGTCTTCGGGCTTAAGAAGTATGCCTTCGGCATGCACCGCGCCCCCTTCGTGAGACGATTGGTGGATGAGGCTGGTGGCGTCATCATCGTCGCTCACCCCTATCGCCGCCACTTCCCTTTAGGCGAGAACCCCGAGGGGGAGCGATATTATCCGGCGCTCACTCGCGCCTGCGAAAGTCCCCTTTTTGAAATTGCGGATGCCATCGAGGTATTTAATGGTAGGAGCTCACTGAAGGAAAATGCCTTCTCAAAGGAGATCGGCAAGAGATTAGGTATGAGAGGCATTGCTGCAAGCGACGCCCATGAGGTTAAAGACATCGGTCGCTGCGCCACCCGCTTCGAAGGGATGATCACAAACCTCAAGGAGCTGATCACCGAGCTAAAAGCGGGCAGGTTCAGTATGGCAAACCTTGACAAGATCTAAGCACATAGCTCAGCAACAAAGAGGTCAAGGGCAAGCTCACCCTTCCATATCCCCCGCTTTATGGAGAGGTCGGTCTCAAGGAGCTTTCGGTAAACCTGTTCCAGCCGCCTCATGGAATAGCGCCTGCTCTGCTCCAGCGCTTTGGTTAGGACATAATCCGAGGCTAGACCTAACCGATTTTTGATCTCAGATGCAGCCATCCCCTTTAGGCTAAGCTCCTTTGCCTGGAATAAGAGGCGAAGCTGCCTGGTGATCATTACTACAAGATAGGGCGCAGTGGCCCCCTCCTGAAGCAGCCGATGAAGAAGGGGCGCCGCTGTTGCCGCTCTCCCCTCAATAAGGGCATCAACCATGGTGAAAACGCTCGCCTCCCGAGCGTAGCTCACCACCTCGTTCACATCCCCCTCCTCGATGCGTCGCCCTGAGGTATAAAGGAGCAGCTTCTCAATCTCGCTGGCCAAGACCCACAGGTTCCCCCCAACAAGCGAGGCAAGCAATCTCACCGCCTGTGGGGAGATGGTGCCCTTTCCCTCCTTGACGCGCCGCTTGACCCATTCCCCTAGAGCTGCCCCCTTGAGAGGGGGGAATTCCTTCACCGAGGCTAAAGGAGCAAGCCCTTTGAGCAGGGTATTATCCCTTTTTAGCGGACCATCGACCAGGACGAGCACCGTGGTCTGGGGCATGCTACCGACCCGATCCTTGAGAGCCAGCCACTCGCCTTCCTCTTTCTCAAAGCGACTGAGCAACCCCTCGACGATGACCAGCCTATGGGAGCCTAAAAAGGGCATCGCCATGCAGGCATCCATCAACTGATTTAACCTCACCTGGTGCCCCTCAAAAACCGTGGTATTGGAGGACAAAGCTTCCCTATCGTCCAAGCCCTCCTTGATCTCACCCAGCGCCTCCCGAAGGGAGAAATCATCGGCACCAAAAAGTATGTAAAGCAGCCCTTTCCCCATCATTGCTCCGAAGATAGATTTATTTCGTTCGCCCTGAGCCCTGAGTTTATCGAAGGGTCGAAGGGCCGTTCATGGTTCGACAGGCCTGTCCTGAGCGGAGCCGAAGGGCTCACCACGAACGGCATCTAGCTCATCACGAACGGTATTTGGCACATCACTTTTCATGATTTGTTGGTGGGCAGCCGCCCATGACGGTTGCTCTCCTATTCTAACGCATCCCGTGATTCCCGACTAGAGCCTCCACCCAGAATATGGTAAGATAGTCATAGCTGGAAGTAAAGCTAAAAAGCGCCAAGAACGAAAGGGAGAAAAAATGGAGATCGGGATTATTGGGCTGCCAAAGAGTGGCAAGACCACGGTATTCAACGCCCTGACCAAGGGAAAGGCGGAAATAGGCGCTTATGCCATAGGAGAACCAAATGTGGGTGTGGCCAAGGTGCCCGACCCCAGGCTTGATGGCTTGGAGGAGATCTTTCACCCTAAAAGGAAGACCCCCGCCGAGGTGAGATATGTCGATGTCGCCGCACCCACTAAAGGGGAGCGCAGCGGTCAATATCTTGCTCACCTGAGCAGAGCGGACGCCTTGCTTCATGTGGTGCGTGCCTTCGAGGATGAGAAAGTGCCCCACATCGAGGGCAGCATCGACCCCGAGAGGGACATCGCCACCCTCGACCTGGAGCTCGCCTTCTCCGACCTGTCGATTATCGAAAAGAGGCTACAGAAAATAGAGACCTCCCTCAAGGCGGCGAAGCCCCATGAGCACGATGCCTTTTCTAAGGAACAGACGCTCCTGGCAAGGGTCAAGACCGCCTTAGAAAGCGAGACCCCGATCAGAGAGCAGGACTTGGCCGAGGATGAAAAAAACCTTATCTCAAGCTATCAATTCTTGAGTGCCAAGCCCCTTCTTCTCGTGTTTAACATCGGGGAGGCAAGGCTGCCCCAAGCAAGCTCCCTGGAGGAGGAGTGGAGCACCAAATACCGGCGCCCGCAACGGGATGTCGCCGCCCTCTGTGGCAAGCTGGAGATGGAACTGGCCCAGCTAGGTGATGCCGATGCGCGGGAGTTTCGCTCCGCCATGGGGGTAGAGGAGACAGCGCTAAATCGGATGCTCAGGCTCTCCTACGAGCTACTGGGGCTGATCTCCTTCTTCACCGTGGTCTCCGATGAGGTAAAAGCATGGACCATCCATAAGGACACTACTGCGGTGAAGGCAGCGGGGAAAGTTCACTCAGATATGGAGCGGGGCTTTATCAGGGCGGAGGTTATTGGCTACGAGGACCTGGTGAAGTGCGGCAGCATCGCCGAGGGAAGAAAAAGGGGGCTGTTGCATGTGGAGGGGAAAAGCTACATCGTCAAAGATGGGGATGTGATCACCTTTCTGTTCAATGTCTAGTCAAAAATCGTGCTGCACTCCAGGAGTTCAACCGGTATCCCTACCTCCCGCCCAATGTCAAGGTAAACCCTTCCTGTCAGGTCGCGGCCCCACCCTCCTAGGTTAAAGGGTGAGGAGGGGATGACGATGAGATCGGGTCTCTCTTTCCCCTCCAGATATTCCTTGATGAAGTCGATGAAATCCTGAACCACTAAGAGGTCGCCCATAAATACATCTCCCCCGAAGAAGTTGTTCCGCGGGACCTCCACATCGATCCTGAGCTCCCGATCGCCAAAGAGATGACTTTCGGCAAGGCACTGCTCGAAGGTGGGCTTCACCAGGGTGGAAGAGAGGAAAAGGACATGCTTTGCCTTATGGGAATCGATGATCTCCTTTAACCCCTCCAGATAGCTCATCCTCAGCCCTGTTCCCATAAAGATTATCCCCGGGTGATTATCGGTCTCCCTGGAGTAGGGGTAGGAGAAAACCTCCAGATTCAGGCTTAGCTCGAGGGCATGGCCATCCCTTTCAACAGTGAGGGAGGCCTCACGATTCTCACTCCGCTGAAGGACGGAAAGGAGGTCTCTCGCCTGGGGTCTTGAGGCTATGGTAATGCCACCGATCTTCAAGATTAGGTCCCCTTTGTTCAAACCTGACATAGCAGCGGGGGAATTCTTCACCAAGCCGATAATCTCTGGCAGATTTTTGCGCCCCTCATAGAGATTCTCCTCATACATACTGGGCATAACCACGATGGGGCTACCTGTCTTCTCTCTAAGGGTTCTAACGCAGGAAACGGTTCTTGACCAAACATCATCAAGGTCGTAGAGCTTCTCTGGGGAGAAATACCTCGTGTAGCCGGGGAGATTTATCTCTACAAGGTGACAATCGTTGAGATCGGCATGGGCCACAGTGCTTGAGAGGTCATCGAGCATCTCAGCAAGGGAGCCCAAGGGCCAGGGAACGATGACCACGCTATAGGGAATGCCAGCATCCTTAAGCAAGGGCAGTGATTGGATGGCGATTTGGGGGTTTTTATCCTTCATCAGCCTTCTGCGGCGGGCATGGGAGACGCTGTTCAGGGAAATATAGAGGTATATTGGCTTTAGCTCTGCCAATTGGGAGATCGCTTCCGGGGTCAGGGTCTTCCCATTGGTAGTAATCCGAAACACCTTTGAAGTCTTCTCGCGGAGCAGCCGAAGCACCTCCAAAAAGTGGGGATGAAGCATAACCTCGTAGATGTCGCCCAGGGAGGGGAATAGACAGGTGCCTGCCCTGGGGAAAAAATAATTCATCCTCGTCCTCATCTCCTCAAATTCCTCACCAGGGGGTCTTCTCAGGTTACCCAGAGCTGAGGAGGGAGGATTCCCACGATTGCAGCAGAAGAGGCAAGCGCAGTCGCAGCGGGTTCCCGCATAACCGAAGACCTCAATAGGATCGCAGGGGGAGGGGGAAACCCAATGGCGGAGATTTTTCAGCCGGAAGCTATCTACCTCCACAACCTCGCCATCCTTCTCTAGGTCAATCACAGATAGGAGGCTGTCCAGTTGCTTTTTAATGAACTCTATCCTTGGTTCGTATAAAGAGGCATTCTTAATATCCTGAAAGGAGCTCATACCACACCCCCAGCCACTCTAAAGCGGGTGTTCCTCAAAGAAATTTGGGGTTTCCTGCTCTTGAGGGAAAATCTTATATACAGTCCTACGATCCCGAAGCAGCTTAAAGCCATCGATCTTCACTTCACGCTGCCCCTCCAGAGGGATAATGATATTTAAGATATTCTCCATTTGCGCCCGAATCATCTCCAGAAGAGGGTCTTGATACACGGGTTCCTTTTTCCCGTCGAGTTTATAGCGGAAAATATAATCTGCCACCGCTGAATCACCTCCCCTTAAAATCGGGCTTTCTCTTTTCAGCAAAAGCTATCATACCCTCCTTTCGGTCCTCGCCACTCTCCACAATGAGGATAAGGGCCATCATCTCAGCCTCATCCTCAGCGCTCATCTTCTGATACTTGAGGAGCTTGTTGAAGATGGTTTTTGTGGCGCTCACCGCAAGCGGGGCATTTTCAGCGATCTCCCGAGCCAGGGCATAGGTCTTGGAGGGCAATTCCTCCGCTGGAACCACATAATTCACCAGCCCGATCTCCTTCGCCTGCTGGGCATCGATAAATCTGCCGGTGAAGAATAGCTCCTTTGCCCGGGGCACCCCCACCACATTGATCAAGCGCTGGATGCCAGGGGGGTGATAGACAAGGCCAATCTTAACCGGGTTTATCCCCATCCTTGCCGTATCGGCGGCGATGCGCAGGTCGCAGGTTACCGCAAGGTCGCAGCCGGCACCCACGGCAGCACCATAGATCATGGCAATAACCGGGTAGGGATAAGAGATGATGCTCCCCACAGCATAGTCAATGGGGTTACCTTTTTGGGCCATCTCCTCCTCAGACACCATCACGCTACTCCCTATATCCATCCCGGAGGAGAAGGCTTTCTCCCCGGCACCCCTGAGCACCACCACCCTGACATCGCTATCACCCCTTAAGGTGTTGAAGGCATCGCCCAGCCGATAAAGCACCTCCAGGGTGAGGGCATTTCGCCTTTCCGGGCGATTGATAGTGAGGGTGCAGATATGCCCCTCCTTCTCCATAAGAACCACTTCTTCCATCATGACTCCTCCTTCACCGTCATTCTGAGGGAGCAAAGCGACCGAAGAATCTGATCGAGATTCTTCCCCCGACAAGTCGGGGTCAGAATGACAGACGGACGTTATGCTAAGAAACTTAAGAACAATCCGGCTACGGCAGCTGAGCCGATGACACCGGCAACATTCGGCCCCATGGCATGGTGGAGCAAGAAATTCTGGGGATTCTCCCGCTGCCCCTCAACCTGGACCACCCTGGCTGACATAGGGACTGCGGAGACACCGGCAGCACCGATGAGGGGATTGACCTGCCCCCTGGTCAGCCAGCACATCAGCTTCCCCATCAAAACGCCGCCTGCCGTCCCGAAGCCGAAGGCGAAGAGACCCAGAGCAAAGAGCTCCACGGTCTTAAGGTTCAACACTGCCTCGGCGCCCATCATTGACCCCACACAGATGCAGAGGAAGATGGTGAGGATATTTAGCAGCTCCCCTCCCGCCGTTCTCGCCAGCCTCTCAACAACGCCGCTCTCGCGGAGCAGGTTACCAAACATCAGCATACCGATGAGCGGTGCCGCCTTAGGGAGCAATAGAATAACGACTACGGTGACGCCGATGGGGAAGAGGATAAGCTCCAGCCTGGAGACGGAGCGCATCTCCTCCATAACGATAGCCCTCTCCCTCTTGGTGGTGAGGAGCCTCATTATCGGGGGCTGAATAATGGGCACCATGGCCATGTAGGAATAGGCAGCAATGGCCACCGGACCCAGTAGATGGGGAGCGAGCAATGCTGCGGTATAGACGGTGGTGGGTCCATCGGCGCCCCCGATGATCCCGATGCTCGCTGACTCCGCTAGAGAAAAACCCAAGGCCAGGGCGCCAAAGAGGGTGGTGAAGATACCTAGCTGCGCCGCTGCACCGAGGAAAAAGGTCTTGGGGTTAGCGATTAGGGGAGCGAAGTCGGTCATCGCCCCGATGCCGAGGAAGATTAAGGGAGGGAATATGACCAGGTATACCCCTAGACCAAGGTAGGAGAGTAGGCCAGCGGGCTCGGTCTCGGTGCTCAATAATCCGGTTAAGGGGAGATTGGCTAATATTACACCGAAGCCTATAGGTAACAAAAGAAGCGGCTCATAGCGTCTCCTGATTGCCAGGTAGATAAGCACGCCGCCAACGAGGATCATTACCAGATTGCCCCAGTAGAAGCCAGCGAAGCCTGTGCCCGTGAGAAATTCCCAAATTCGCTCCAGCACCCTCTATCCCTCGATAGCGACCAACGGTTCCCTTCTCTTCACATATTTCCCCTCCCCGGCAAATATCTCCTTGACCTCGCCATCCTGGGGAGCAGCTATCTCATTCTTAATCTTCATAGACTCCAGAATGAGCAAAACATCGCCAGCCTTCACCGAATCGCCAACCGCTACTTTGATGGAGATCACCGTACCCGGCATTGGAGAGCGAATGACCATTTTATTTAACCTTTCTTGTTAAAAATCCCCCCTTTTCACCCCATAATAGCGACCAACCGTTCCCTTCTCTTCACATACATCCCCTCCCTGACAAATATCTCCTTTACCACCCCATCTTTAGGAGCAGCTATGTCATTCTCGAGCTTCATAGACTCCAGTATAAGCAGCACCTCCCCAACCCTCACCGGATCACCAACCTTGACCTCGACGGAGATGATAGTGCCCGGCATGGGGGCGACAACAATCTCTTCAGCGCCAACCTTTGGTGTAGGCGGCGGTAATACCCCTGAAGTTGACGAATGGGTCGATAGTGGGGTAATGGGGGACGTTTCCACCCCGACAGGTCGGGGCGCCACGGGCTTGGCTTCCCCGATCTCCGTTACCTCTACCTTATAGCTCTTACCCTCAAGGGTGATCTTAAATCTTCTCCCCACATTCCCACCCTTGCTCTTTGAACTTAGCAGCCCTGCTCCCTTTACCACGCAGCCACTCTCCTCCAGATAGCTTATCACCGCTGCCGCAACAAGCGCCCTCTTCGTTTTCTCTTTCTCTCTCTTGTTACCGATGCTCGCCAGCCTCTCTAAGCCACGGACTAGTCCGACAAATAAGAGAGAGATAAGAAAGAGGACTCCCAGCGCTATTCCAGTTAGCTGGAGTGCCAAGCCCATGTCACCCATTTTCCCCCATCATAAGGGGATATTGCCATGCTTCTTTGGCAGTCTGGTCACCTTTTTCCCCTTTAGAAGCTTTAGCGCTCCAGTCAACACCTTTCTGGTTTCCGCTGGCTCGATAATATCCTCGTACATGCCTGTTAGAGAGCCGAACTTTATTGGATCGGCAAACTCATCCCGATACCATTTTACCTTTTCCGCCAAGAATTGCTCAGGGTTCTCCGCCTTCAAAATCTCCGCCCCAAAGAAAAGGCGCACCGACTCCTTGGCTCCCATCACCCCCCACTCGGCGATGGGCCAGGCAAAGACGAAATCCGTAGCCAGACCGGGAATAACGCCCAGGCCCAGGTTCCCTCCTCCGTAAGCTTTTCGTGTAACGACCAGAACCCTGGGAACCGTCGCCTCACAGAGGGCATAAAGATTCTTGGCGCCATGACGAATTATCCCCCCATGCTCTTGCTCTGAGCCAGGGGCATAGGCCGAGGTATCCACCAGTATAACTATCGGGATGTTGAAGCAATCGCAGAATCTGATAAACCTGGCTTGCTTACAGGAACTATCAACAGTTAGCGCCCCCCCATAGATACTCGGTTGACTCGCCACGATACCCACACTCTGACCCGCCAAACGAGCAAAGCCAACGACAATCTCCCCGGCAAACTCAGGCTTTATCTCGAAGAAATCTCCATTATCTACAATGCGGGTGATCAGCTCATGCACATCATAGGGAATATCGGGATCATCGGGGACGATGTCCTCAAGCTCAGGGATCAATCGATTCGGGTCATCACCGGTGTCCACCATTGGTGGGAGTTCATCACAGCTTGAGGGGAGAAAGCTTAGTAGCTTTCTTACCTTCTCAAAGCACTCATCCTCATCCTTTGTCCTCAAATCGCAGACGCCGGAGACCTGGGCATGGATCTCGGCTCCGCCAAGCTCCTCCATGGTGATATCCTCGCCGATCACCGACTTAACAACGCGGGGCCCGGTGATGAACATCTGGCTAGTCTTGTCCACCATAAAGACGAAATCCATGAGCGCCGGGGAATAAACGGAGATGCCTGCGCAAGCACCTGCGATGATCGCAATCTGAGGGACCACCCCTGATGCTTGGGTATTGGGGAAAAAGACCGACCCTCCCTGCTTCTCTCCGATTGATACAGTAGCCGTCTCCGGTCTTATTTCGCTCACCCTCATCGCCCGAGCGCCGGGGGAATCAAGAAGGCCAATAACGGGGACTTTCACATCCAGGGCCCTCTCCACTGTTCGGTACATCTTATATCCGTGCACCTCCACTATTGAGCCCCCAAGCACCGAGGTATCCTGAGAATAT
>JACUUT010000095.1 GCA_014859165.1 Dehalococcoidia bacterium | reverse complement strand
AGATCGATGCCAAGCAACTTAAGGAGGAGGCGAAAAAGCGGGGCATCAAAACCAGTTGCGTTAGAAAGATCGATATCGCAAAGCAACTGCCCCTAGAGGTGTTGGAAAAGCTTGCCTCCGAAAACAGGTAGGATGGAAATAAATAGCGTTGAAACCTGGAAGGTTTCCGAGGATGACAGAAAGTTGGAGCCTGACTCTGTCATCCATGAAGCTGAGGTTGTGCTCAGGCTTAATGGAAAGGTGCGTCGCCGACTTTGTTGTTTGCCCGCCCATTTAGAGGAACTGGCTTTGGGGCATTTGATGTCAGAGGGAATAGCCGCTTTCGCCGACATTGAAATTGAGCACAAGGGAAGGGGCATTACGGTTTATGCCAGGAGAAAATCGGGAACCATCAAGCCGGAGAAGATCACCTCTCCATTAAAAATAACCGCGGCAGATGTTTTCCATTTCATAAAGAGGCTAGAGGAAAACAGCATTTTATACCGGAAAACGGGGGGCACCCATGTGGTGGGGATATTTTGCGGCCCACAGGCCCTTTTTGTGGAGGATATAAGCAGGCATTGTGCCATCGATAAGATCATTGGCCTAGCCTTGAAAAATGGGATAGATCTATCTCAGAGCGCCTTGGTCACCTCCTGCCGCCAGACGCTTTCCACGATAAAAAAGGCAATCAATGCCCACATCCCTGTCGTTATCACCATCGCTGCCCCCACAGACCTGGCGATAAAGGAGGCCGATCTTTTCGGCATAACCCTTGTTGGGTTCGCCAGAGAGCGCCGATTCAACATCTATTCCCACGATTGGCGAATTCTTAAGAACGCTCACTAAACTTCGTGCCCCGCCACTTCCTCCACTCCTGCCTTTGGGCGAACCTTGTTTCCTCATCGGTGGGCTCATAACCCTCGAGGAAGGAGTCCTTAAAAGAAGGGAAGCTCCCATCAAGGATATGCCTTCTCATCTCTTCCATAAGCCTCATCACAAAGCGCAGGTTATGAATTGTGGCCAACCTGTAGGACAGGAGCTCCTCGCACTTGAAGAGGTGATGAAGGTAGGCGGCAGAGAAGTTTCGGCAGGTATAGCAGTCGCACCCCTCATCAATGGGTCCATCCCAATCCCGAAAGCGGGTGTTCCTTATAATTTTTCGGCCACAATGAGTGAACAGGCCGCCGTTTCTGGCGATGCGGGTGGGCAGGACACTATCGAAGATATCGATCCCCCTTGAGACGCCCTCGAAGAGGTCTTCGGGTGAACCTACCCCCATAAGATAGCGGGGCTTATCCTCAGGGAGAAAGCCCACCGTCTCCTCCACCACCGCATTGGTCACCTCCTTAGGTTCGCCAAGGCTCAAACCCCCTAAGGCATAGCCCTCAAATCCTAGAGAGGTAAGCGAATTAGCCGATTGGCGGCGAAGCTCCATAAAGACGCCCCCCTGAACGATCCCATAGAGGGCTTGGTCTGACCTTTGCTTGCTACTCTGGCACCTCTGGGCCCAGCGATTGGTGCGCTCCATTGCCTCCTTCACTGCATTGAGGTCATCGGTATAAGGGGGGCACTCATCGAAGGCCATGATAATATCGGCGCCGAGTATCTGCTGGAACTGGACACAAAGCTCGGGGGTGAGGAAATGCTCACTGCCATCGATATGGGAGCGGAAAAGAACCCCAGCGTCGCTTACTCGGCTAAGATGAGCGAGGCTGAAAACCTGATAGCCACCACTATCGGTGATCAGGGGGCCATGCCAGCCCATAAAGCGGTGGAGCCCCCCCAGCTTTTCGATGACCTCGATGCCTGGCCTGAGATAAAGATGATAGGTATTGCCCAAGATTATCGTGGCGCCCAGGGAGACGAGCTCCTGGGGGGTGAGAGACTTAACCGTTGCCTGGGTGCCCACAGGGACAAAAACAGGGGTCGGCACCACGCCATGGGGGGTAGTGAGCACGCCGGAGCGCGCCCGAGTATAGGGGCAGGATTTTGTTACCTCAAAACTCAATTTTTCGCCCTTTACGCTACAGAGAATGTAATCAATTAGGATAATCTCCTCACACCCCGCTGATACCTAGAACGAATCCCCCAAAAGGCGATCGGCGATGATCACCCGCTGGATCTCGGAGACCCCCTCATAGATCTCGGTGAGCTTCGCATCCCGATAGAGCCGCTCGATCTCCATGTCCTTCATGTAGCCATAAGCCCCATGAACCTGCATTGCCATTCTGGTAACATCAACCACCGCCTGAGAGGCGAAAAGCTTCGCAATCGCCGATTCCTTCCCGATATCCGCCCCTTGGTCCCTCAGGAAGGCCGTTCTGTAGGTCAGCCATCTCGAGGCCTCCACCCTGGAGGCCATCTCAGCAAGAAGCCACTTTATGGTGAGAAGGTCTGAGATGGGCTTGCCATAGGCCTTCCTCTCCTGAGCATAATTTAGGGAGAGCTCCAGAGCCCCCTGACCCACACCCACCGCCTCAGCG
>JACUUT010000024.1 GCA_014859165.1 Dehalococcoidia bacterium | reverse complement strand
CGTGGGTAACGATTAAGTCGTATGCGTCGGCAGGGGTAGACCCGGCTTATATGGGGCTAGGCCCGGTCCCAGCAGTGAGGAAAGCCCTGCATAAGGCGGGGATCGCCATCAATGACCTAGATGTCATCGAACTCAATGAAGCCTTCGCCGCCCAAGCGATTGCCTGTATGAGGGAGCTCAACTTGAGCCTGGATAATACCAATGTCCGCGGCAGCGGCATCTCCCTGGGACACCCTATCGGTTGCACCGGAGCCAGGCTTACGGTAACCATTATCCATGAAATGAAGAGGAGAAACTTGCATCGTGGGTTAGTAACAATGTGCATCGGCGGTGGCCAGGGCATGGCGGCGGTGGTTGAAAGGTGAAAGGCGATGGTAAAAGTAGGCATTATAAACGTCACAGGTTACGTTGGTATGGAGCTTGCTCGATTGCTTCATCGCCATCCCCAGGTTGAGCTTGCCTCGATCACGGGGCGGAGCGCCGTAGGGCAAAGGCTGGGCGAGGTCTTGCCCCATCTTGCCGACATCGATCTGGTGATCCAGCCAGAGTTGGGTGATGTGGAGCTTGTGTTCTCTGCCCTGCCTCACAAGACCAGTGTTGAGGCAGTGGTAGCAGCTCTTGAGCGGGGCATCAAGGTGGTTGATGTGAGCGCTGACTTCAGATTGAAGGATACTAAAGATTACGAAATGTGGTATGACTTCACTCATCCTATGCCCCAGCTTCTTAGCGAGGCGGCTTATGGCTTGGTGGAGCTAAATCGCCCCTCTATCGCCTCAAGCCGCCTGGTAGCCAATCCTGGTTGCTATCCCACCGGCGCTCTTCTCGCCCTCGCCCCTATTGTAAGAGAGGGGCTGATCGAGCCTGATATAATCATCGATTCCAAGTCCGGGGTCTCCGGAGCGGGGAGAACACTGAGTCTCACCACACATTTCTCGGAGGCAAATGAAAATGTCTCCGCCTATGCCCTTGAGGGGCACCGCCATCTGCCTGAGATAACTCAGGAGCTTAGGGGATTAAACCCAGCCCTTTCTCTCTCAGTGACCTTCGTTCCACACCTTGTGCCGATGAGCCGGGGCATCTTCACCTCCTGCTACGCTAAGCTCAGAGATGGGGAAAAAATATTAAAGGAACTCTACAGGGAGTTTTACCGGGGCGAGCCCTTTGTTAAGGTGGTTGACGCACCGCCTCAGACCAAGCAAACCTGGGGCACAAACATTTGCCTTGTTTACCCCACCATCGATATAAGGACGGGGAGGCTCATTGTCATTAGCTGCATCGACAACCTGATGAAAGGGGGAGCGGGGCAAGCGGTGCAGTGCATGAATCTCATGCTTGGTCTTCCTGAAGAGATGGGGCTTGAGGGAGCGGCGGTATACCCCTGAGCGAGAGTGTTTAATTGTCACCTGAACGAGATCAGGCAGGCATTATCCCAAATTTTTCAGCCTCTTAAGCCCCGCCACACAGTAGCCCAGGGGAAGCCACTGGCAGTCCTGGCATATCTTATCTAAATCCTCGGGGCTTATCGAGGAGCGGATCCTCTCTTCAGCCTCGGCCCATGTTATTCTATCCCCCACCACCATGTTAAGCCTCCCCGTGACAGCCAGATCACGATTTCTCACCACCTCCTCCGATTCAAGGCCCCTTTCCTGGCATCCCTTGTCGCCGAGGAAAGGGCAGGGGGAGCAGATGTCATCGGGCTTGCCAGCGATCTCGATTAAGGTCTCCGGAGAGGAGCGAAGCTGAACGACGATTTTAGTCATATTATCCACATATTCCTTGGAATAGCCAAGCCCTCTAAAACCGATGATGCAAATTAGGTGATGTGCCCTGAGCTTCATTGGCTCATGTCCCGCTGAGGCAGACCGCAGAAAACTGCCCACCAGGGCATCTCCTCCTGGACGATCTCCCCCGATTGGGCATCCACGGTGGTGTTTATCCTCATATTAATGGGAAATAGCCCAAATAGCTTCGCCTTAACTATCCCCTCAACAGCGAAAGCCGCTCTGCCATCCACAACCCTCAGTTCCAAGCTTTGAATCTCCTGCTCGAGCAATACCTTAAGAATGTAGTCTGGAATTAAAAACGACCCCTGGGGCTCGACCTTGATCCTTTGTTGTGCAATAGCATTCCCCTGGTAACATATCGATATATCATATTCCCCGGGCTCGAGATGACGGATCTCCCCCCTAAAGGGGATTTCACCGATGCACTGTATGCAGATAGTGCCCGGATCCTGCTGAGCGGTGATGTCCACAATGATTGTTTGCGGATAGATGAAGGTGGTAGGGATCACCAGCTCCGCCTCAAGCTCATAGCAGGGCGTGGGAGCGATCACAGAGCCAGCGAAAAACACCTCATTACCGCGAAGGGAGATGAAAGCTGTCGGCTCCTCCCCAGCAGTGCAACTCCCGTCAAGGGAGTCGAAGGCCAGTTCCGGGGCGCTGCGTCCGCTATAGAGCTTCAGGTCGTTCTCCAAATCCTCCAGATCGCCCTCGTATTTCACCGCCGTCAACCAGGCGCTATCTCCTAATAATTCGGCGATCTCAGTATCTATCGAGCGGAGCTCCTCTCCGTTTATCTTAATAGGGATCATCCCTCTATCGGCAAAGGCTAGTGATGCCGAAGAGAGGAAGAGCAGAGGTAAGAGCATTACCAGGAAAAACTTAAATATCCTCTTCATCGCTATTCACTTCCTATTTGTAAAGACGAAAATTCCAGGCGAAAAGTTCCCTATTCATTTAATATAACGCAATCAATGAGGAAAGGGTAGTGATGAGGGGCATAATATGATATAATAATGCTATTCAAGGGGATGCCTTGCGCTACGCCATAAGACCGATGCGATTGGAAGATGTTCCCCAAGCTAATGAGATCGATCGGGAATGCTTCCCCACGCAGTGGCCGCCACCCTCATATAAAAGGGAACTCCTTTTCAACCACTTGTCCCACCACCTGGTGGCTTGGGAAGTAGGGGAGAACCCTGATGAGCTCATAGAACAAAGGGAACAAAAGGGGTCCAGGCCTGGTCGGTTCCTGGCAAGGGTGAGGCGCTTATTTTATGCAGATGAGGCATCTCCTTCAAACCAACGAATCGTCGGCCTTGTTGGCCTACGGATTATGGGGGACGTGGCTTATCTCACCACTATAGGGGTGCGCGAGGCATATCGAAGGCAGGGAATCGGCGAATTGCTGCTTATTTCCGCTATCGACCTTGCCCTGATGCGGAATGCCCGTGTGGCTACCCTGGAGGTGCGTGCCTCCAACTCGGCTGCTCAGGCGCTCTATGAGAAGTATGGCTTCACGAAAACAGGGGCGAGGCAAGGCTATTACAGCGATAATCGAGAGGACGCCGTGATCATGACCACAGATACCATCACCTCGGCCCCATTTCAGAGCCAATTCCAGCGGCTAAATCGAGCCCATGCCGAAAGATGGGGGCCAGCCCAGTGCCAGATCGATTGACTATTGGCAGAGGGGGGGGGCTTGACAAAATACTCCTCAATGAGTTAAAATAATATAAGATAAGCAAATTTTCGTTAAAGGAGATGCTATGCATATCAATGACCTCCTCCGACTAGCCGTAGAAATGGGGGCGTCTGACCTTCATCTCGGTGCCCCAAATCCACCGGTGCTGCGCATCAATGGCGAACTAGTCCCTCTAAATGATCAGCCTGGTGATATGTCTGTTTTAACACCCCTGGATGTGGACCGGGTCCTTTATGATGTCACCAGTGTGGAGCAGAGGAAGATTTTTGCCCAGGAGCTGGAGCTGGATTTCGCCTATAGCGTCCCGGGGCTTGGGCGCTTCCGCGCTAACGCCTGCGTGCAGAGGGCCACAACAAGCCTTTCCTTCCGCTTGCTTCACACCATAAACCTCGATATCGATGAGCTGGGGCTGCCTGGGGTATGTAAAGAGCTGGCGCTAAAGGAGCGGGGGCTGGTTCTGGTCACCGGGCCAGCAGGCAGTGGCAAATCGACCACCCTGGCGGCGATGATCGCGTATCTTAATAACATGAAGTGCCGACGCATCATCACCATCGAAGACCCTGTCGAGTTCCTCTATGAGAACAATAAATGCTTCATCTCGCAGCGAGAGGTGGGCACTGACACATGGTCGTTTGCGGTAGCCCTTAAGCACGCACTGCGCCAGGACCCGAATGTTATCCTGGTCGGGGAGATGCGAGATCTGGAGACAGTGACCACCGTTTTAACTGCCGCGGAAACGGGGCACCTCATCCTCACCACCCTCCACACCCCCAGTGCCCCTCAAGCCATCGATAGGATAGTCGACGTGTTTCCCCCTCACCAACAGCAACAGGCACGCATACAGCTCTCCACATGTGTGGAAGGGGTGCTTTATCAAACCTTGATACCGAGGCTTGATGGCGCAGGGCGTGTTGTTGCAGTGGAGGTTTTGATGGCCACCGACGCCACCAGGAATCTTATTAGAGAGGCGAAGACCCCACAGATGTGGAGCGTCATGCAGACAGGTTCCCACCACGGCATGCAAACTATGGATCAGTCTCTCCTAAACCTTTACAATAGAGGGATAATCAGCCTAGAGAATGCACTCATCCGCTGCCGCGATCAAGAAACGGTAAAGAAGTCCCTTGTCCGCACAACGGGGCGGTGGTAGGGTTTGGTGCCCCCAAGCGAATTCGAATCGCTGTTTCCAGCTTGAAAGGCTGACGTCCTAGACCACTAGACGATGGGGGCGTCGCTCATACAGTATATCAGGTAGAGAACAAAGCAGCAACTAGCCTGAGCTTCCTTTAGGGGTGATGACTACGTGGGGGACCTTGGTTGTGGGGTGCTGCATCACCTGAACCGAGGCTGAAAAGACCTCTCTTATAGTTTCCTCGGTGAGCACTTCTGCCGGAGGGCCGTCAGCGAAGATGCGCCCCTCTTTAAGGAAAATGAGTCTATCGAAATAGAGAGCGGCCAGGTTAAGGTCATGCATCGCCCCGATAACGGTGAGCCCCTGCTCTCGGTTAAGGCTTTTCACCAGATCGAGGATCTCCCCCTGATGATTGATGTCTAGGTGCGCTGTGGGCTCATCCAGGAGAAGCAATTTGGGCTCCTGAGCGAGGGCCATTGCCAGGATCGCTTTTTGGCGCTCCCCTCCGCTGAGTTCATTGAAGAAGCGCTCCTTTAGCTCTTCGATACCGATGAGCGCTATAGCCTGTTGGACCACTCGATGGTCCTCCTTCCCCTCATCGGAGAATGCCCTTAGAAACGGCGTCCTTCCCAATAGCACCACTTCCCTCAGGGTGAAGGCAAAGGGCATATTAAACTGCTGTGGCACCACAGCTACCCTTTGCGCTACCTCCCTTCTTTTCAGTCGGCTAAGTCTTGAGCCGTCTAAATGGATCTCCCCCTCAGTGGGTTTTAGGACACCGCTGGCAAGCTTGATCAGGGTGGTTTTCCCGGAGCCATTGGGGCCCAAGACTGCCACCATCTCTCCCCTCTCAACCACTAGGTCGATGTGGTGCAACACCGGGCTGTCACTATATGAAAAAGAGACCTGGTTAAGGCTAAGGTTGATCATTAGAAGGCATACTCCCTTCTGGTGCGCCTCAGGAGGTAAATAAAGAATGGGGCGCCGATGAGTGCAGTAAGAATGCCCAGCGGGATCTCTCTGGGGGAAAGCATGGTGCGGGCGAAAAGGTCGGCGAGGACTAAGAATGCGCCGCCAGCCAGCGCCGCTGCGGGCAAAAGGAGGCGGTGGTCAGGTCCCAGCACCAACCTCACGGCGTGGGGCACCACCAAGCCAACAAAGCCCACCAGCCCACTTATGGAAACAGCCGCTGCCGTGAGCAGAGAGCCCAGTCCAAGGATCAGCAGCTTCTCCCGCTCTACATCGATCCCCAGATATCTGGCGCCCTCCTCCCCCAAGGAGAAGGCATTGAGGCGAAAGGCAAAGAATCGGGCCAATATTATCCCTCCAATGATTAGCGGGGCGATGATTGCGATCTGATTCCAGCCGCTGACAGAGATACTCCCCATGAGGAAGGAATAGACGGTGTGAATAAGCTCTGTTCTGCCGCTCAGGGTCACCATGAAGAACATGACAGCTATCAACATCGCGCTTACGGCAAACCCTGCGAGGAGCATGCTCACGATGGGGGTTTTCCCTCCCACTCTAGCCAAGTTATAAACCAGAAAGACAGCACCCAGGGCGCCGAAAAAGGCGGCGATAGGCACCAGTCCAAAGCCGAGGAGGGCAACGCTTAAGGGGAGCACCATGGCAATGGTTGCGCCAAAGGCAGCACCCGCTGAGGTGCCGATAATATAGGGATCAGCCATCGGGTTTCTGAGCAGCCCCTGGAAGAGCACCCCCGCCACTGCCAGCGCTGCCCCTACCAGCGCCCCTGCCACCACCCGAGGCAGCCTGATCTGGAATAGAATGATCTCGTGGTTTCGATCCTCCCAGGCAGGGGAGAGTGAGAAATTGGTCAGCGCCATCTTATTCAGTGTGTTCTTCGCGATATCTATTGGCGAGATGGACTCGCTCCCCAAAGCAGCGGCGATAAGCAGGCAAAGGAGCAGGATCGCTCCCAATACCACTAGGACCAGCAATCGATGATTTTGCTTTAGCCTGGTGAACATTTTCGCTAGCTTAACTCTCTAGGCCACATATACGGCAAACAAGCTTCATGTTGAGACTCCCCCGCACCAACTCTGCCAGCTTTTGGAACTGCTCCCCCTTGGTTGGAAGAGGCGCTCTTGGCAATAAAGGAAGCCTTTTTCGTTGGTGGAGCTGGGCGAGAAAGGTGTGGCGAAAATCGGTGCTATCGAAGAGGCCGTGCAGGTAGGTGCCCAGGATGTTGCCGCTGGTGGCGCCATCGGGGTAACTGACACCTCGATCGGCTATCTGGGTGACCTCAAAGGCCGGTGCGATGTCATCACCTATGCTCTGCCCCATGTGAATCTCGTATCCGATGACCTCCATCCCCTTTGCTCCTTCGAGTAAACCCTGCTCACAGGCAACTCGTGCTTTCACCTGGCAGGTGGTCTTCTGGGGTTCAAATAGGGTGACCATATCGAGCAACCCCAATCCCGCTATACTATCCCTCTGGGATTCCACATGCTGAGGGTCTTCGATCCCCTTCCCCAGCATCTGGTAGCCACCGCAGATGCCGATCACAGGTGTGCCCGCCTTTGCGCGCACCACTATCTCTAGAGCCAATCCCGTCTGCCAGAGATACTGAAGATCGGCGATGGTGCTCTTGGTTCCCGGCAGGATAATGGCATCGGGTTCGCCAAGCTCATCAACAGCGCTTACATAGCGCACCTCAACCCCATCCTCCTGCTGGAGGGGCTCGAAATCGGTGGAGTTTGAGATGTGGGGTAGATAAATAACAGCGATCTCCACATCTTTTTTTCGAACAGATTCGTTTTGGTAAATGGAATCTTCATCCGGTATCAGAAGGCGGTGCTGATAGGGAACTACCCCAAGGACCGGCCGAGAGGTGATTCTCTCTAGCTGGTCTAACCCCGGCTTGAGAAGAGCGATGTCGCCACGGAACTTGTTGATGATGAAGCCCTTAATATATTGCCGTTCCTCTTCATCGAGGAGAACCAGTGTGCCCACTAATGAGGCGAAGACCCCTCCCTTATCGATATCGCCCACCAGCAAGACCGGGGAACGAGCCATTTTTGCCACCCTCATATTGACGATCTCCGTCTGCTTGAGGTTTATCTCCGCGGGGCTTCCCGCCCCCTCGATAACGACAAGGTCATATTGGGAGCGAAGACGCTCCAACGCTCCCTCGATCACCGCCAGAAGCTCGGGGGTATGCTGGTAGTATTCCCCGGCGGCCAAGGTGAACGCCGGCTTGCCCAGAACCACGATCTGGGCTCTGGCATCCTCCTCGGGCTTGATCAATATAGGGTTCATGTCCACGGTGGGCTCGATTCCTGCCGCCTCCGCCTGGACCACCTGGGCGCGCCCCATCTCACCGCCATCCATGGTAACAAAGGAGTTCAGGGACATGTTCTGCGACTTGAAGGGAGCTACCCTGAGTCCATCCTGTTTGAAGATGCGGCAGAGGGCAGCAACCATCACGCTCTTTCCCACCGAGGAGCCGGTGCCCTGAATCATCAAAGTCTTAGCGGTCATTTCTCATCCCCTTTTAGTTGTAGGGGAATCCCTGCAACCATCAGATAGACCCTATCGGCGCAGTGGGCGATGAATTGATTTGCTCTGCCCAGGAGGTCGCGATAAGCCCTCCCCACTGGATAGGGGGGAACAATTCCCATGCCCACCTCGTTGGAGACGATAATCAGGCTTGCCTTTTTTCGCTTTTTTCGCTCTAAAAGCCTATTTAATTCATCCACAATATCGCTTTCTAAAGCGTTTATGTCTTCAGAATCGGGGGCGTTTCCCATGAAGTTCGAAACAAAGAGAGCGAGGCAATCGAGGATCACTACATCGGCATCTTCGATATGCTCATTTATCGCTTTAGCTACGCTGGTGGTGGTCTCAAGGGTTCGCCAGGTTTTGGGGCGAGCCTTTCGATGAAGCTCAATGCGGCGGCGCATCTCCTCATCCATAGGGGCTCCTGTGGCAACGAAAAGAACTCGCTCCCCAAGTTGAGTTGCCAGTTGCTGGGCAAAAAGGCTTTTCCCGCTTCTTGCCCCACCCAGGATTAGGATAACCTCACTAGCCACTTCGATTCTCCTAGAAATAGCCTCCACCGATCAGGGGAACAAGGATCAGAGCGAAAACCTCGATCACCTCATTGATTGCCCCATAGGTGTCCCCGGTAAGCCCACCCAGCCTTCTTCGTATGTAGGTTGACATTATTATTATGATAAGCCAGATGGCAGCCATCAGTGCCAGGCCCAGTAGTTTCATTAAAGCAACCGATATTGCTATGGCGATGAGCGTGGCTATAACAAGCCCTCGCCAGTTAGCCGCTTCTTTGAATGTTCGCCCCATCCCTTCCTTTCTGGCGGAGGGATAGGCGAAGATGGCATAGACCATCGCCCAGCGACCGAGCACCGGCATGAGGAGGAGGGCTGCCATCCTGTGTGCGTCTGGTAAGAAGAGTAGCGAGACATACTTAAGTAACAGTAGACAGCATGTCCCCACCACTCCAAAGCCCCCCGCTCGGCTATCGCGCATGATAGCCAGTCGCTGCTCCGCCGAGCGGCCAGCAACCATGCCGTCACAGGTATCAATAAAGCCATCGAGGTGGTTCGCCCCTGTGAGCAGTACCAAGACCACGATGAGCAGGGCGCTCCCCAAAGCTGCGGGCAGGAACAGGGCGAAGAGGTTGTCCAAACCGAACAGGATTGCCCCAATCCCCAACCCCACAACTGGGAAATAGACCAGGGAGCGGCCGAGTTCCTTTTCAGTGGCCTCCCGCCGCAGAGGGATTATGGTGAGAAATTGCAGCGCTGCCCAGAGCCCTTTTCGAACTTTTTGCCCCTTTCCCTTGGGTTCCTGTGGGTATTCATTCCCTTGCTAGTAATCAACCCGCCTTTTTTCGGCCTCGGAGACACCGGCTCCGCTAAAGGTAGCCATCTCCGCCAGGGTCCTTACGGCTGCCTCGATAATAAAGATGGCCAGCGCGGCACCGGTGCCCTCACCGAGACGCATCCGGAGGTCAAGAATGGGTTTCAACCCCAGATGCTTGAGCGCAACCTCGTGTCCTATTTCAGCGGAGAGGTGCGCCGCAATGAGGAAGTCGCTTAGCTTGGGCGCCATCCTTGTAGCGATGAGCGCTGCGGCACCGGAGACGAAGCCATCGATGACGATGGGGATGCGATGTGCCGCAGCGCCGATCATCACCCCCACAAGTCCCCCGATCTCAAAGCCACCTACCTTGGCCAGCACATCAAGC
This sequence comes from Dehalococcoidia bacterium, assembly GCA_014859165.1. Taxonomy (GTDB): domain Bacteria; phylum Chloroflexota; class Dehalococcoidia; order E44-bin15; family E44-bin15; genus Kmv38. Next base: position 5,285 of record JACUUT010000024.1, on the reverse strand, counting down.
CCATCATTGGGATCGGGCTGGTTCACCTTAAGCGTCTCTTCGATAACCCTCACCTTATGGGCAAGCTGGCTATCGCCTATTCCTGTGCCTCGCCCGGTGACCTCAGCCACCGCCTCACCGGTGATCGCCGCAGTGATAGCACTGGATGGTGTGGTGTTGGCGATGCCCATGTCGCCGGTGCCAACAATATCCAGTCCTTTTTCGAACTCACGCTCCATTATCTCAATTCCAGCCTCAACAGCGCTAATTGCCTCCGCTCGGCTCATTGCGGGGCCTCGCATCATGTTTCGTGTTCCCAGAGCCACCTTTCTGGAGATGAGGTGTGGATGTGTCTCAAGCTCGGCAGCCACCCCCATATCCACCACCACTACCCGAGCGCCCACATGGCGCGCCAGAACATTGATGCCGGCGCCGCCATGAAGGAAATTCTGCACCATCTGGGCGGTAACCTCCTGGGGGAATAGGCTCACCCCTTCCGCAACTACGCCATGATCGGCAGCCATGACGATGATAGCTTTATGCTCAAGCGGCGTAGCCTCGCCCCTTATACCAGCCACCTTGATGGAAAGCTCCTCCAGCCTTCCCAGACTCCCTTGAGGCTTGGTCAATTCGTCCTGGCGCTCTCGGGCTGCCTTCATCGCTTCTTCGTCCAGAGGGCCAATCTTTTGAATCGCCTTTTCTAGAGAAGCCATATTCACTCCCCCTGTCATTCTGAGCGAAGCGAAGAATCTAGAGACCCTTCGCTGGCGCTCAGGGTGACAGTTAAACAGCCTCCTTATGGGAAAAGTTCGGGATGGATGATCTTTGCCAACGCCTCCAGACCCAAGACGATGCGAGGGCCGGCGCGCGATGTGAGGTCTGGGTCGATGGGATATATGGCCCCATTCTGGACCGCGCTCAGCCCCTGCCAGGCGCCGGGGCGATTCATTACATCCTCAGGCGACACAATGGGATAATCCCCAAGGATGATGATATCGGGGTCAGAGGCGATAATCTCCTCAAGACTAATTTGAAACCAAGCTGGAGGAACCTTCACCATGTTCTCTCCCCCGGCCAAGGTGATCAGAGCATCGATAAAGGAGCCTTGCCCTGCGGTCCACGGTTGGGCCGGATTGGAAGCGTCTATCTCATAGAACACAGTGGGCCTTTCCGCTCCTGCCGTCCTGGCGGCTACAGCTCCGATGCGCCTTTCCATTTCAGCTACAAGCTCCTCTGCTTCCGCCTCCTTGCCGGTGATTTCCCCCACTAGCTCGATATCCTTGAAAATGCCGGCGATGTCTTTGGGTTGAAGCACCACCATTGTTACCCCCAGCTCCTCAAGCTGAGCGCAAACAGGATCGTGGCCATCGGAGAACACTATATCGGGGTTCTGGGCCATAATCGTCTCCCGGTTGGTCATAAAATAGCCACCGACACTGGGCTTGGCCCTGGCCTCCTCAGGATAGTCGCAGTAATCGGTTACCCCCACCACCTTATCCCCCAGGTCCAGGGCGAAGAGGATCTCGGTGATGCTGGGAGCCAGGGAGACAATCCGCTGCGGGGTCTCCTCTATATTGAGCGTCCTCCCCAGATCATCGATTATTGCCCCTGGCCCCGGAGATGGGGGGGTGCAAGCTATCCCTGAAGCAAGCACTAAGGTCGAAAAAAGCAAAACCAAAGCTAACCTTTTCATTAAAACCTCCTTTGAATGGAAGAGCAACAAAAATCCCCTCGCTCTGCAGAACGAGGGGACGCTATCAGGTCATGCTTCCCACCCCCTTTCTCCGCGGAGGTTTCAGGAAAACCAGGGGCTGGAGTCCTGACTTCCCCGAATATCTTCGGGGTTACAGTAGGCGGAACTGTGCCGGATTTTCACCGGTCTTGCATCCCCATTGAGCCCTCACTCGCGTTTGGGCACCCCTGGCTCACTATTTGATTTGCAATAATATAGCACACCACGGGGAAAAGGTCAATAGCAATTTGGTATGAAAATAGCTTAATCTCATCACCTTTCCCTGTCATTGCGAGGAGCATAGCGGTTGCGAGGCGTAGCCGAAGCAAACTCGGAGCGGATTTCTCGCTTACGCTCGGAACAGGCTCCGCAATCTCCAGGATAGGATTGCTTCGCGGAGTTTATCCTGAGCCGTATATTGAGATTCTTCCCCCGACTTGTCGGGGTCAGAATGACAGAAGGCGAAGGGCTCGCAATGACACTAAGCAAGGTCAACATCGATTCGCCTTGACACCACCCCAATACTTGATTAGTATTGGATTTGCCATGCCATATGAGACGATTATCTATGAGAAGAAGGGACAGATTGCCTATATCACCCTCAATCGCCCTCAGCTAGGGAACGCCATAAACGCGCAGATGACCAGGGAACTGGCTGATGCCTGCCAGGGGATCAACGAGGATGAGGAGATTAGCGTGGTGATCCTCAAAGCAACTGAAGGCGTTTTCTCCTCAGGGAGCGACCCTAAGGAATGGGAAATGGGATGCGATGCCCCAAGCGCAGTTGCCAGCCTGGGGCGAGTGGTTATCGCCGCCATCAATGGTGATGCCTGGGGAGAGGGATTGGAGCTGGCGCTCGCCTGCGATATAAGGATCGCCTCGGAGGGGGCAAGGTTTTGTCTCCCCCACACCGGCTACGGGCTGATCCCTCGTGGCGGAGGCACCCAAAGGCTGCCTCGCCTGGTGGGAAAGGGCAAGGCCCTGGAGATGATCCTCACCGCTGAGCCCATCGATGCCCAGGAGGCTTTTCGCATCGGCTTGGTGAACAGGGTGGTCCCCTCTGAGAAGCTTCTTCAAGAGGTGGAGGAGATTGCAAAGAGGATAACCACCAGGGGTCCTATCGCTTTGAGGTATGCCAAGGAGGCGATAAATAAGGGATTGGACCTCACCCTGGAGCAAGGATTGAGGCTGGAGGCCGACCTCTACTTCCTGATTCAGACCACCGCCGACAGGATGGAGGGTATAAGGGGCTTTTTGGAGAAGAGGCCACCGCAGTTTAAGGGGCAATGAAAGATGAAATAAGGGATAAAGGTGACCCTGATGTTTAATTGAAAGGATTGTGGTAAAATATAATAGTGGAGAAAAGGGGCATTTCCTTTGAATTGGAAGGCTTTAAACTCGTGGGCGAGGTTTATATCCCGGAGCGACAGTCCTGCCCCGCTCTCTGTCTGTGTCATGGTATTCCCCGGGGGATTCCGGACCCCAGCGATCGAGGTTATACTCTGCTTGCCGAGAGATTCTCTAAAGCTGGTTTTGCAACCCTGATCTTCAACTTCAGGGGGACAGGTGATAGTGGGGGCGACTTCGATATTATGGGCTGGACCAGGGATTTGGAGTCCGCTATAGATTATCTTTACAATATGAGAGAGGTGGATCGGGATAAGATCTCCCTAATGGGCTTTAGTGGCGGTGCCGCAGTCTCCGTCTATGTTGCTGCAAAAGACCACAGGGTCTCCTCCCTAATGGTATGCGCCTGCCCCACCGAGTTTCACCTCACCGCTGACCCTGACAGAGCAAGATTCGCTATCGAGCATTTTCGAAATATCGGAATAATTAGAGACGAAAATTTCCCCGTCTCGGTGGCGGATTGGATGGATGGCTTCAACAAAGTAAAGCCTATCGAGCAGGTCGAAAATATCTCTCCACGGCCGCTCCTCATTATCCACGGCGCTCATGATGATGTGGTGGACCCCTCAGGCGCCTGGGCGCTCTATGATAGAGCAGGGGAGCCCAAGGAGATCCTGATCATTGATGGGGCCGGTCATCGGCTTCGCCTCGAAGAAGGGGCGATCGACGGCGCCCTGAATTGGCTAAACTCACAAGCCTTTTGCGGGCATTGACCCTAAACTGGGGGGAGAATATAATCAGCCTGAAGGGCGAATTTTCCGAACTGTGCGCTTCACCACAGTGTAATCTCTTAAAAGAGACTGCTGAGAAAGTCCTCCCTGTCATTGCGAGCAAAGCGAAGCAATCCCTTTTGAGATTGCTTCGTCCCCCGACAAGTCGGGGTCCTCGCAATGACACTGCGTTTTTCAGCGGTCTTAAAAGAGAAGGCGGCCTTTTAATATGGCAACCGTAAAGGACGAAATAAAGGAGTGCTGTGCCCTTTTCGGGGTTTATGCCCCGGGTGAGGATGTGGCGAGGCTCACCTTTTTCGGTTTATACACCCTGCAACATCGTGGCCAAGAGAGCTCTGGGATCGCCACCGCCGACGGAGAACGGATTCATGTGTACACCAAAATGGGGCTGGTCTCCCAGGTCTTCAATGAAGAGGTCTTGAGCCGACTGTGGGGCAATATCGCCATCGGTCACAACCGCTATTCCACCACAGGCTCCAGCCGTCCCGCTAACGCTCAACCCATAGTGGTCGAGGGCCCTAGTGGCAGGATCGCCCTGGGGCACAATGGCAATATCGTCAATGTCCAAGAGCTGCGCCGGAAGCTTGAGGAGCAGGGTTACAATTTCGCCACTTCCACAGACTCTGAGGTCATCGCCTATCTGATCCTCTCCTCAACGGGAAAGACATGGGTTGATAGGATCGGGAATGCGATGAAGAAGCTTGTGGGCGCTTACTCCCTGGTGCTGATGACTGAAGATGCCCTCTTTGGGGTTCGTGACCCCTTAGGGGTTCGCCCCCTCTGCCTCGGCCGCCTCGATGGTGGCTGGGTGCTCGCCTCGGAAAGCTGTGCCCTGGACCATATAGGGGCCCGTTTCCTTCGCGAGATCGAGCCTGGCGAGGTGGTGGCCATCGATGCGGCAGGGGTGAGAAGCCACAAGGGAGAGGATACAGGAAAGCGGGGACTTTGCATTTTTGAATATATCTACTTCGCCCGACCTGATAGTATGCTCCAGGGGCGGCGCCTCTACTTAGCACGGCAAGCGATGGGGGCGAGATTAGCCCAGGAATACCCAGTGGAAGCTGACCTGGTGATCGGCATCCCGGACTCAGCGACCGCGGCAAGCGTTGGCTATTCCAGAGCATCGGGGATACCCTTTAGTGAGGGGCTACTGAAGAATCGCTATGTGGGACGCACCTTCATCGAGCCAGACCAGCGAATCAGGGAGCTTGGCGTCAAGCTCAAGTTCAACCCCCTTCCTGAGATATTGGAAGGGAAGAGGGTCGTCCTTATCGATGATAGCATCGTCAGGGGCACCACCACGCCAAGGGTGGTTGATTTGCTTAAGAGGGCCGGGGCCAAGGAGGTACACATGCGTGTCTGCGCCCCCCCCATCCGCTATCCCTGCTTCTTTGGGGTGGATATGGCAACACGATGGGAGCTCATCGCCACCCATA
>JACUUT010000094.1 GCA_014859165.1 Dehalococcoidia bacterium | reverse complement strand
GATCCAGCGTGGAGCCGTGTCTATAGGCAGATGGCAAAGTGAGTATAGGGTGCCGTGATGAGTCGGGGGTAGGGGGAAAGCAGAATGACAAAAGGAAGCTCATGCTCTCTTTTCATGTTTCATGACAAAGGAGAACGACATGGGAGGGAGGTGGTAGTATAGGAGAGGATTGCGGAAAAGCATGAATTTAAGGAAAAAAGTATTAAGGGAAAAAGGAGGGAACGAAAGTGGCAGAAGTATATGCGGAGAAAAGCAGAACTCCGGTGAAGCCCGTTGAGGAGCTGGAGAAGGAGAGGGCATGGTGGTGGGTAGCGGAGAAGAAGAGGTCGAAGAGGCTTGATTACCTGAGAAAGGCGGTATGGAAGAAGGGGGCGATAGGAGGGGTCTATATGCCGGGCTTGAAGGCTGACCTTGAAAGGCCGCTGCTATTTACCGAGTCCCATAGGGCGAATGAGGATGACCCCATCATGCTCAGGAAGGCCAAAGCCCTGGCAAATGTGTGGGATAACATCACCATCTTCATTACCGATCATGCGCAGCTTGTGGGTTATCTGGGGAGCCTGCCCCACACCCAGATGTGGAACAACGATTGGGGCAGCATGGGTAACGAGTCGCTCTTCAACACGCAGGGCCACATCCCTGAGCCGCTGGAAGAGTCCTTGAAGATCATGGCTGAGATCAATAACTACTGGGCCGGCAAGGCCGAGCTGGATAGGATCATCAGGATTCTTCCCCCCGAGGATGCTGCCAAGTACTTTTGCGGTGTCCTGACGATAGGGTCTCCCAACTCCAACACCTCTTACGCGACCAAGGACTATGCCTGGTTTATGAGCAGGGGGTTTGAGGGTATCTGCAATAAGATTCAGGAGAGGATCGATGATGCAGAGGAGAAGCTCTCGGGGAACCCCGGGGTTGATATCCTTCCCCTTTATGATCGGCTGCCGAATTGGGAGGCGATGCAGCTTGTTCTGGAGGCGGCAATCAGGTATGCGAGGCGTTATGCCAGGCTGGCGCGGATAGTGGCGGAGAACTATGAGACCGACCCCAAGCGAAGGGAGGAGCTGCTGAGGATTGCGGAGACCTGTGAGCGGGTGCCGGCGAAGCCCCCGAGAAATCTCCAGGAATCCCTCCAGTTCGACCACTTCGTGAATGTGCTTGCTAGATTCGAGGCTGGCGAGGGGGCGTGGCCTAACCGTCCGGACTATTACCACGGCCCCTACTACGACAAGGATGTGAATATCGAGAAGCGGCTCACCAAAGAGGAGGCGCTTGAGCTTGTGGGGGAGTTCCTGATCCGCTGCTACGAAACAGGCACTTATGCTCCAGCGTTTGTGACGGAGGGCCTTCAGGGCGTAACCACCGCCTATGTGTGGACGTTGGGGGGGGTAAAGGCTGATGGTTCCGACGCCTGCAACGACCTGACGATAGCCTTCATGCAGGCGGCGAGAATGGTGCGGGTGGCAAATCCCACCTTTGGCTTCCGCTGGCATCCCCAGGTGAAGGATGAGGTGATGAGGGAGGCGTTCGAGTGTATCAGGCAGGGTCTGGGCTATCCCAGCATGCGCAATGACCCCATCCTGATTGCCAACGGCATGTACTGGCACGGTCACCCATTAGAGGAGATGAGGCTGTGGATGCACCAGGCCTGCATGTCACCCTGTCCCGCCACCAAGCACGGGTGTCAGCCCTACCGCACGGCCACTGCGACGCTGAATTGCTCCAAGATAATAGAGTATGCCCTCCATAATGGCTATGACCATGTGATCAATATGCAGATGGGGCCGAAAACGGGGGATGCTCGGAACTTCACCAACTTTGAGCAACTGTTTGAGGCGTGGGTGAAGCAGATGGAGTTCTTGATGAACATTCTGGTGCGGGTGGCCAACATAGGGCGGGTCAAGAACCCCGAAATTTTCGGTCGCCCCTTCGTCTCGGCCATCTATGAAAGGTGTGTGGAGAGCGGGCTCGATGTGATGAATCCGGAAGGGGAGAGAGGCAATGCCTGGATCACCTTCGCCACCTGGGTGGAGAATGCGGATAGCCTTGCAGCCGTGAAGAAGCTTGTCTTCGATGAGAAGAAATATACCATGGCTCAGTTGATCACCGCACTTGAGGCCAACTGGGAGGGGAAGGAGGAGATGCGCCTTGACTTCACCAAGAATGCTCCCAAGTGGGGCAATGATAACGATTATGTGGACGAGATAATGGTGCGCTGCCTGAGGGAAGTGGCGAGGCACTCGCATGAGATAAAGTGCCCCTCGGGGAACAACTGGCCGGCTCTTCCCGAGAATGTGAGCTGGAACATCCACTTCTCCACTGTGGTTCATGCTCTGCCTAATGGCCGGAGGCTTGGCGATGCCCTCTACGATGGCGGCATCTCCCCCGGTCCGGGTCTTGACAAGAAGGGCCCCACGGCGATTCTGAAGTCATGTGGCAAGATAAACCACATCAGCGATGGGAGGGCATTCCTGCTGAACCAGCGACTTTCCC
>JACUUT010000093.1 GCA_014859165.1 Dehalococcoidia bacterium | reverse complement strand
TGAGTATTTGCTAGATCATCCAGATGTAGCAGCGGAGATGGGGAGGAGGGGCCGAGATTGGATTGACAAGAGTTTTACCTGGGAGAAATGTGCCGAGAATCTGGAGCGAAATTTCAAGCGGGTTTTAGATAAGGAATAGCCGAACAATCACTCTTTAGCCTCGCTCTTCGGTATAACCCTGTTCTTTACCGGCCTCGCCGGTATTCCAACCGCAATGGTATAAGGCGGTATGTCTCTGGTAACCACAGAACCAGCGCCTATCACCGCCCCTCTCCCTATCCTTACACCAGGCAAGACCACGCAGTTTAACCCAACAAACGCATACTCTTCGATGATAACCGGACCATACTCTATATATTGTAGCTCTGGTGGTGCTGAGGAAGACATACTCAACAAAACATCCTTCTCCCGCCCATCTGGCGCCTTATAGGTATTTGATGAGGCATATATTTTTGCGCCATTTGTAATGCACGCATAATCACCTATTATCACTTCGTCCCCGCTCTGTATATGCACGTTAGATGTAATATGAACATGCTTTCCTATCTTTATCGGGGCATATACTTCTAATTGAACATTCGTATCGATATAGGAATAATCGCCAATCTCTATGTTCTTGGGATTGCCCCGAATGATGACCCCAGAATCTATCTGGACGCCCTTGCCCATCTTCCCCAACCTTGGACTCCAATATCCGGCCCTGGCAGCATTCATGAGTCGTCTGAAGTAGAGGTTGTATGATGGGAATCTGATAAATCCTACAAGCCGTGAGAGGTTAAATGCGACTGAAAGTGCAAATCCTACCAGATGATATTTTTTAATGATTGCCTTTATTTTTGAGGGTATCACCTTTGCCTCCTATTGGCTGCTCTCTTCAATTTTATGAGCGATAAACCCCATCCGCCCTCCATAGGATTTCAGGATGTTCTTTCGCAATTTTTCCAACAGTAGGTCAAACTTTAGTGCATATTCATAATTTTTGATGATCACGCGCTTTCCCAGATGCCCTACAGGTATATAGTCGCTAAACCACAATGTATTTGTATCAAAGTATGTAACTTTCAAGTCATGCCTGGAAAGAAGCCCCTCAATTTGTCGGCGGGTGAAAAAGTGTTCGTATCCCTCCATGCGGACTAATTGTCCCAACAAATAGAGTGGGAGATTCTTTTTATTTGATGTGGTCAGGACAGCCTCTCTTCTTGTTAGCTTACTCATGTTTTCTATCCATTTCTCATAACTTGTCCACCCTTTAACATGTTCAATGGCTGAAAAAGAGCAAACAACATCGAAGGATTCACCCGGAAAGTCTAGAGAAAGGGCATCCCCTTGATAAAGTTCTACAGTGGTGATACCCAAATCATCCAGCCATTTCCTTCCTCGCTGAATGTTCTCAGGATCGATGTCAATTCCGACGATCTTCTTAATGCCCCACGAATCAAATACTACTTCAGCTATGGGCCGTCCACAACCGATATTTAGGACTGAGTCGTCCGTCTTTAGGGCCATGTTAGCCAGCCTTATATCTATGCTCCTTATAATTAAGAATTCTATTGTGTAAAATGGGTTTCTGAATTCTTGAAGGAGATATTCATAAATAAGCGAAATAATATCTTTGTCCGTATGGCATAGATCTGCTATGAAACTAATATAGTTTTGTATTTGTGCTTCTCGCGGATCCGGTTTCCCCAAAGGTATGCTCACAGTCTCTGTCTCACCACCTTCGAGGTATCCATTTGCTGACCCTTGCCCTGGGCTCTTTAAGTGCAGCCCTAATCTCGAGCTCGATACCAAGCTCCCTGGCCTTTGTAAGCACCGATGGCTTGTATATATCATTTGTAGTAGCTTGCGCCTTGAGTTGCATCTTGATACGCTCCGTTCTCTGATATTCTGGCGTATCGGCAAAGCATCCGTCCCCCTCGAGGGACGAGCAATCCATCACATTGTCAGCATAAATGGTCCCATGCTTCACGAAGTAGTCCCGCATTTGCGTATCTGGCACAGGCTGGGCAATGTTCCAATAGCAATGTATGGGCTGAAACTCTTTGGCAAACGCTATAGATTTCTCATCCGACTCCCTTGTGGCACCTGGCAATCCTATAACAAAGCATAGGATGAGAGGAATAGCGCAAGATTTTACATAGGAGCAAGCCCGGGCTATGTCCTCTAGGGATTCCCCCTTCTTAATCGACCTGAATACTTCCGGGTCAGCTGACTCCACGCCCAGACAAATGGCGGGTGTGTGTGCCTTTTTGAGTAACTGGCACATCTTGAGGGTCAAATTGTCCGCCCTGAATTGCATAATTTCCAGTTTAGCCCTAAAACCTTTCGCTACATATAATTCGAGGAATTCCTCTAATCGGCCCGCATCGCAGTTCGGCGCGTCATCGGTTACCTTCACATATTGAAGAAACGGATACTTATGCACTGCTTCATCTATCTCATCGATACAATCATGTATATCCCGCTTTCTATACCGACGGCCGGAGAGCTT
>JACUUT010000092.1 GCA_014859165.1 Dehalococcoidia bacterium | reverse complement strand
ATTGAATCGGAAGGAGGAAAGCCATGCCGAGGAGAGGAAGTGAATGGGATAGAACAAGGGATGCATTGCTCAGTGTGGGGGGTATGACTCGCGAAACCAAGAGCGTGGAAGAGAGAGAGCGTGTGCCCGAAAAGGCCTGTGGGAAATGCAAACGCTTTTTTAGTTCTACTTCCCGTGGTGGTAGTGGTGGGTCTTGTGATATTTTGAAAGTAGGTTCCAATATAACGAAAGACCCGCCGCTGTTTGTGACGGAAGGCGAAGCAAACTACTGGCCAGATTTCAAGATGGATGCGAGCAGGTGCAAGTATTACGATGAGATGGAGTTCATCGAGACCGATATTTCCCAGGCTCATGATCCGCGGTTTAGCCGTCCCTTCAGGCAAATGGGGAAGTGAGTGCCCCGATGAATCGGGGTGGTCATGGCGGACATGGACGCCTTTAAGTGGCCCTCATTCCAGAAGGAATAACGGGGGCTTAAGGAGGTGGTGCGATAGGTAGGTTTGTAGAGGCCCCGATTTATCGGGGCGGGAAACAGGGATCTTAAAAAAGGAGGGAACGGCAGTGACACTAGAAGCAAAAAAGAGGAGTGTGGCTGTAGAGAAGAAGAGCCTTGAGGAGCTGGAGAAGGAGAGGGCATGGTGGTGGGTAGCGGAGAAGAAGAGGTCGCTGAGGCTTGATTACCTGAGAAAGGCGGCGTGGAAGAAAGGGCGAAAGGGAGGAGAGTATGAGCCAGGGACCAAGGCTGACCTGGAAAGCCCACTACTTTTTACTGAGTCGTGGAAGGAGAACGAGTATGATCACATCTTTCTCAGGAGGGCTAAAGCTCTGGCTCATATGCTGGAGAACAAGACCATCTTCATAACCGACCATGCACAGCTTGTGGGGTTCGAGGGGACCCTCCCGCACACCGTCTACTTTAACCCAGACATGAGCAACATGCTGATCACTGGTGAGATCTACAATGACCCGGTGCTTATCCCTGAGCCGAGGGAGGAATCCCTGGGGATTCTGGCTGACCTGATGAATTACTGGGGTCCTCAGGATAGTATAGGGAAGGTCATAAGGTCTCAGAGGGCTGAGGACATGGCCAAGTTCTTCACCACTGTCCCTATGTGGGGTTTACCTTTCGCTGGCAGCTTTGGTTACTCGGGCAAAGACTATGAGTATATATTTGGCCCAAACCAGGAGGTGGGGGGTGGAAAGGGATTTGAGGATATGTGGAACGAGATCCAGGAGAGGATCGATGAGGCTGAAGATAAGCTAAATAGCACTCCCGATGGAACTGAGACGGAGCTCCCCGAGAAGCTGATGCGTTGGGAGGCGATGCAGATTATTCTGGAGGGGTGCATCAACCAGGCGAAGCGTTATGCCAGGCTGGCGCGGATTGTGGCGGAGAACTATGAGACCGACCCGAAGCGCAGGGAGGAGCTGCTGAGGATTGCCGAGACCTGTGAGCGGGTGCCGGCGAAGACGCCGCGGAATCTCCAGGAATCCCTCCAGCTCGACCACTTTATACAGGTGTGGACCAGAAATGAGAGCATTGGGTCGGCGTGGCCTTTCCGTCCCGATTACTACAACTGGCCCTACTACAACAAGGATGTAAATATCGAGAAGAGGCTCACCAGGGAGGAGGCGCTTGACCTGGTAGGGGAGTTTCTGATTCGTGCCTACGAGATGGGCCACTATTTAGCGAGATTCGGTGCGGAGGCCCTACAGGGTATAGTTGGCACCTCGGTTTGGACGATGGGAGGGGTCAATAAGGATGGTTCCGACGCCTGCAACGACCTGACGGTAGCCTTCTTGCAGTCGACGAGAATGGTGCGGGTGGCCAATCCCACCATCGCCTTCCGCTGGCACCCCCAGGTGAAGGATGAGGTGATGAGGGAGGTATTCGAGTGTATCAGGCAGGGTCTTGGCTATCCCTCGATACGCAACGACCCTATCCTCATCAATAACGGCATGTACTGGCACCATCATCCTCTGAAGGAGATGAGGACATGGGTGCACCAGGCCTGCATGTCCCCATGCCCCACCACCAAATACGGGTATCAGCCATGCCGCATGGCATCAGCAACCATGAATACTGCCAAGATGATAGAGTGGGCCCTCCATGACGGCTATGACCATTGTATTAAGATGCAGATGGGGCCGAAGACAGGGGATGCTCGGAAGTTCACCGACTTTGAGCAGTTGTTTGAGGCCTGGGTGAAGCAGATGGAGTGGCTGATGGACTATGGGGTGCGTATCGTTAACAAAGGGCGGACGGAGGCCGCCGAAAATTGGGGCTTGCCCATGCTCTCGGCCATCTCCGAGAGGTCGGTAGAGAGCGGGTATGATACGGTTGACCCGAGAGCCGGGGAGAGAGGCAATAGCTGGGTCACATTCTTCACCTGGGTGGAGAATATAGATAGCCTGGCAGCGGTGAAGAAGCTCGTCTTCGATGAGAAGAAATATACCATGGCTCAGTTGGTAGATGCTCTGGAGAAGAACTGGGAAGGCAAGGAGGAGATGCGCCTTGACTTCGTCAAGAATG
>JACUUT010000023.1 GCA_014859165.1 Dehalococcoidia bacterium | reverse complement strand
GATGGAAAGAGCGTCGGCTACTATGTAAAAAGCCTTAAAGATACTGCTAAAAAAGGGCATAGTTAAGCAGCATAAAGATAGGGATTTACGGGATAAATCCAGCCAGGCGGGGAAGCCAGGTTACTAAAGGTTGCCACACGGTAAATAGGATAATAAATATAAATTCAAGCAAAACGAAGGGCCAAATGCCCCTAAACACCGCCCCCACGCTATCCCTGGCAACCCCGGCGATGACAAAGCAATTGAGCCCCACTGGCGGGGTGATGAGGGAAACCCCAACAAAAGCGCACATGAAAACACCAAACCACCACGGGTCCATCCCCAGCGTAACGGTAATGGGGAAGAAAATAGGCATGGTGAGCAGGCACATCGCTGCCCCCTCCATAAACATGCCCATGATAATATAGAGAACCCCCATCATGACTATAACCATCCAATTGGCCATCCCCGCTTCCACTATCCAATTTGCCAGCGTCTGGGGGATTTGCTCCAGGGCGACCACATGGGCCATCACCAGGGCCCCTACTACAATGAACATAATCATGCCTGCCAAACCACTGGCGCTCCCCGCGACATCGCTTACAGCTCTAGGCCTAAGTGGGATGCCCTTCTGGATAAAGCTGACCATCAGACAATAGACTACTAATACACATGCCGCCTCAGTAGGGGTGAAAATCCCGCTATAGATCCCCCCGATGACAATCACTGGCCCGCCCAGCGCAGGCAGGGCAACCAGCAGGGAGCGAAGCCTCATCCCCCAGGTGATGCCAGTTATCCTCTCATAGTGACCGCTGCGCTTGCAGCTAAAGATAACATAAATGGCCATAAAAGCCATCAGCACTAGTCCAGGTATGAGACCTGCCATAAACATGGCACCGATGGATTGATGACACATCCATCCATAGAAGACGAATATAGCACTGGGGGGTATGAGGAGCCCTAGCGCCCCTCCCGAGGCTATGGTGGAATAGGTGAGTGGCTTGTCGTATCCCCGGCTCAGCAGCGCTGGTATGGCGAACATCCCTACCGCCGCCGCGACTGCCACGCTTGAGCCAATCATCGCCGCTAACAGGGCGCAGGTAACAACGGCGGCAACCCCCACCCCCCCCGGCAACCAGTTCAACCAATTGGAGGCAAAGCCAAATAGCTGGTCCCCTAATTTCCCCCTGGCCAGGATTCCACCCCCAAGCATAAACATAGGCAGGCACAGGAACTCATAACTTTCCAACTTACCATAGAGGATGGCAGCAATGGGCGCCATCGCATCAAAGCCGCCATAGAAATAGAGCCCAATGAGCCCCATCAGCCCCAGGCCAAAGCCCACCGGCACACCACTAAAAAGCAGTATCATAAGCAAAATTAGTAATCCGATCATGGGCTGAACAGTGTAGAGAAGAGCGCCAAGTACGACAAGAACCAGAATCAGGGGTATTATAAAGTGGGATTGATGAATCAGCCCCTCCCTTTCCTCCAGCCCCCCGGTTAGGTATTCTCTCATATCGCGCACCATGCGCAGCACCATCGCAATGATTAGAAAGGTCAGGAAAACTGCCACAATAGCATAGAGGGGCCACATGGGGAATCCCGCCCAATGTGAGCTCGTCTCCTCCAGCCGATATGCCGTCCCCACCATGTTGTCCCAGAAGAAGTAGGTGAGGATAACTATAAGTAGCAGCCCGAAAAATTCACCCACAAAGGTTATCAGGGACTGCGTCCTTGGTGCCAGCCTCCTTATCAGGATATCTACCCTGATATGAGTTCCCGCTCGGACACCAGCGGGAATACAAAGGAAGATGAAGATCGGCAGCGACCATACGGCGATGGGGTAGACCCAGGCGAAAGAGAAGCCAAAGACACCGCGCACGAATACATCAAGTGTGACCAGGAGGGCAACAACTATCATCAATATGCCGGCAAGGGAAGCTCCTGACTTGGAGACGCTATCTATTCCATTCGCTACTGCGGTTAATACTCGCTTCACCGGGTTCCTTTCTTGGCGGGTTCCCTATAATCAATGGGGGGGATTACTACTAATCCCCCCCATTGACATCCTCTAATACTTACCCTTAGCACTCAAGTGCATGCTCTTCCATTATCGATGCTCTTCTATTATCTGGACATACCACTCATACAACTCATCCCCTAGTATAGCCCTATCAGCAGCTTCCATAATTTCAGCTGCCTTTGCATCCCATTCATCCTGAAGAGGGGTGCCCCTCCAGTCACACTCTATCATGCCCTTCTCTTCGATTAATATCGTTCTATCCCTCTCGTCATCAATAGCGCCCTGCTCTCTGCAAAACTGCTCGAGCTCCTGGGCAATCTCAAGGATGAGCTCCTGATATTGAGGCGGCAGTGAGTTCCACTTGTCAAGGTTCATAGCAAAGGCATAGCCTGCGCCATATCCTACTGTTGGCTCCCACAGATAGTCAGCACACTCATACCACCTGGAGAGCAAAATCCTGCTATAACCTGAGAAGGCCGCATCTACTGCCCCCTGATACAGAGCCATATACACCTCGCCCGGCGACAGCATGATTGGCGAGGCTCCCCAAGCCTGTATCAGTGGGTTCAAGAGAGGGGCGGGGACCCTTATCTTGAGACCCTCAAGGTCCGCCGTTGAATTGATAGAAACGCGGCTGGCATAGGTCTGACTCAGGTAATAATGGAACCAACTCAGCACCTTAATGTTCATCTGTTCCTCTACATCTACAGCCTTTCTCTCTCTAATACGGGGGTCGTCCTCAACGGCCCAGAAATGGTCCCAGCCACTATAGGGCGCTGTTAGTAGTGAGTTCCAGGATTTTATCCGCTGCCCGAATATCCCGGCCTGGCAGGTATACATATCTATACCTCCCACGGGCAACACCCGTGCGGCATCGACATCATTGTAAAGGGTCGCCTGCCCATAATAGACTACAGTTATATTGGGCGCCCTAGCCTCCACCTGCTCCACAAACATCTCACATGCTGTGTCCATATAATGCCCCTCGGCCATAGAGGAGCCAAGGGTTATCCTTACCTTCGGTCCCTCAACCAGCCCGGTGGACGGCCCCTCTTCCTCTTCAGGGGGGCAACACCCAAAACTGAACATTACCGAGAGAACCAGGACTAATACTAGTCCGACTTGTGCTTTCCTCATTTCTTGCCTCCTTTCAAGATTGACTGTATCAGATTCAAAGTCACTTGTCAAGACATATCCTTTACAAAGGTTGTCACCAGTGATAAGCTTTAGTCGAGGATTTAGCTATGGAAGGGGATAAGAAGAGCTTTCGAATCACCACCAGCGACGACCTGGAGGTCTCCACCTATCTGGAGATTGCCAAGGAGAAGGGCGGGGAGGAGCCGATCTCTGAGAAGGTGGCTGAGGTCGACCGCGAGGCAGTAGTGGTTATCGACTTCGGCTCGCAATACAGCATGCTCATCGCCAGAAGGGTTCGGGAGTGCCAGGTCTATAGTGAGGTATTGCCCTACGATGCCCCGTGGCAAAGGGTTGCCTCCCTTAAGCCCAGGGGATTCATCCTCTCCGGGGGACCAGCCAGCGTCTATGACCCCGGGGCTCCCCTAGCCCCTGCCTATGTCTATGAAAGCCATCTCCCCATACTGGGCATCTGCTATGGTATGCAGGTGCTCGCCCATCAGCTCGGCGGGAGGGCGGCTCCAGGGACAAGGCACGAGTATGGTCATGCCATCCTCCGTCAGAGCGATGTGGGATCGCCGATTTTCGCCAGTTTGCCTCCTTCCATGCCTGTTTGGATGAGCCACGGAGACCAGATTGTGGAGATGCCTCCTGGCTTCACAACCCTTGGTTACACGGAAAACTCCCCTATTGCAGTCATGGGCAATGAGCACGGGATTATCGGACTACAGTTTCACCCTGAAGTAGCCCACACCCCTCAGGGAAAGGAGATCCTGAAAAACTTCCTTTACCATATCTGTGGTTGTAGCGGCAACTGGACCCCGGGCAGCTTTATCGCTGAGAGCGTAGAGAGGATCGGGGGGCAGGTGGGCGAGGGAAAGGTAATTTGTGCCCTCTCCGGGGGCGTCGATTCCGCCGTAACGGCGGCGCTGGTTCACCGCGCCATCGGCGACCAGCTAACCTGCATCTTTGTCAACAACGGACTCCTTCGCCGCGAGGAGGCGGAGCGAACCCTCAATACCTTCCAGCGGAACCTGAGGATGAATATCATCTACATCGATGCCAGCGAGAGGTTTTTGAGGCGTCTGGAGGGAGCTACAGACCCTGAAACGAAGCGCCGCCTGATAGGGGAGGAATTCATTACGCTCTTCGAGGAGGAGGCCGCTAAGCTGGGGAGAGTGGATTTTCTGGCTCAGGGCACCCTCTACCCCGATGTTATCGAGAGCACCACCTCGGAGAGTAAGGCCTCAGCCAAGATAAAGACCCATCACAATGTGGGTGGGCTGCCAACAAAGATGACCTTCTCCCTGATCGAGCCGCTGCGCTATCTTTTCAAGGATGAGGTAAGGGAGATAGGACTTGCCCTGGGGCTTCCTGAGGAGATGGTATGGCGCCAGCCCTTCCCCGGGCCTGGGCTTGCCATCCGCATTATCGGTGAGATAACAAAGGAGCGCCTGGAGGTGCTGCGGGCTGCCGACTGGATCGTGATGAGTGAGATCAAGAAAGCCAAGCTTTACGGCGAACTCTGGCAGAGCTTCGCGGTGCTTACTGACACCAGAAGTGTGGGGGTGATGGGGGATTTTCGAACCTATGGCTATCTCATTGCCATCCGCGCGGTAACCAGCGAGGACGCCATGACCGCCGACTGGGCCCGCCTCCCCTATGACCTGTTGGCTCGCATCTCAAATCGTATCGTTAATGAGGTGCCCGGGGTCAACCGCGTGGTCTACGATATATCATCCAAGCCGCCGTCAACAATAGAATGGGAATAATAAAAGGAGGTAACGAATGACCTACAATTCGGACTACGAAGATGAGACCCTTGACCTAGAAACCGATTTGGAGATACTGCGAGAGGACCTCATCGGAGAGCTTCGAGCGATCAACCAGTATCAGGAGCATATCGACACCTTAGAGGATGAGGAGGCGATACACGTCTTGGAGCACATCCGCGACGATGAAAAGGAGCATGTCGCCCAGCTCACCAAACTCATCCAGAGGCTCGACCCCCTCCAGGCCGAGATGTTCAGGAAAGAGGGGCTATAGCTCATTGTAGAGGCCAAAAGAGTGAACATCTTGGTCATCGGCGGCGGCGCCAGGGAGCATAGTCTGGTTTGGAAGATCAGCCAGAGTCCCAGGGTTAAGGAGCTCTATGTCGCACCGGGGAATGCGGGCACCGGCCTTATCGCCAAAAACCTCGATATTAAAGCTACCGATCTAGAGGCCCTGGCCCAAGCCGCTCAAGGCAGAGAAATCGACCTAGCGGTTGTTGGCCCTGAAGCCCCTCTTGCCGCGGGCATCGTCGATCTTTTCCAGGATCGTGGCATCACCATCTTTGGCCCCACCAAGGAGGCGACCAGGATAGAGTCGAGTAAGGTCTTCGCCAAGGCTCTAATGCAAAAATATGGCATCCCCTGTGCCAAGAGCCGAAGCTTTTCATCATTCGACGATGCGAAAGGTTATGTCAAGATACAAAAGCCCCCTATAGTGGTCAAGGCAGATGGATTGGCGGCGGGCAAAGGGAGTATCGTATCGCATTCTACCGATGAGGCGCTGAAGGCACTCTCCGACATTATGCAGGAGCGCATCTTCGACAGCGCCGGCGACCAGGTATTGATCGAGGAGTGCCTTATGGGGAAAGAGGTAAGCCTGTTGGCATTTACCGATGGCAAAACCGTTGTCCCTATGGTGGCCGCCTGTGATTATAAGAGGGTTTTCGATGGCGACCAGGGCCCAAATACTGGCGGCATGGGGAGCTATAGCCCCCCAAATTTCTTCGATGAGGAAATGACAGGTAGGGTGAGGGATACCATCCTTGAACCTACGGTGCGGGCGATGGCAAAGGAGGGGATGCCCTATAAAGGAGTTCTCTATGCCGGGCTCATGCTCACCCAGGAGGGGCCGAAGGTTCTGGAATTCAACGCCCGCTTCGGCGACCCTGAGAACCAGGTGATGCTCCCTCGCCTTGAAAGCGATCTGGTGGAAATCATGCTCGCAGTGATCGATGGCACGCTGGATAAAATCGAGATTAAGTGGAGCAATAAAGCCTGCATTGGTGTGGTCATGGCCTCTGGGGGCTATCCCGGAAGCTATAAAATAGGCCTCCCCATCGAGGGTTTAGACAGGATTGACAAGGATACTATCGTTTTTCATGCTGGAACAAAGACGAGGGGGGACAAGATCTTGACCGATGGCGGGCGTGTGCTCACCGTTGTCGCCAGCGGCAAGACAATCGCTGAGGCAAGGGAAAAGGTCTATAGCAATATCCCCTTCATTCATTTTGAGGGCAGCCATTTTCGAAAGGACATCGCAGCGCGGGAGCTCAATTTATTCGGGTTTTAAGGAGGATCTATGCCCCTTGTCGGCGTGGTCATGGGAAGCAAATCGGATGAGGTGTTGATGCAGCCGGCGCTGGATACCCTCCGCGACCTCGGCATCGAATACGAGGTCTCCGTAATCTCGGCCCACCGAACGCCTGAGAAGGCCAGAGAGTATGGGCAAAATGCTCGAAAAAAGGGGCTGGAGGTGATCATCGCCGGTGCCGGCGGGGCAGCGCATCTACCCGGCGTCATCGCCAGCTGGACCACTATCCCGGTAATCGGCGTTCCCCTTGCCCGTGGAGAGCTTAAGGGCGTGGATGCCCTGCTGTCGATGGCTCAGATGCCGTCCGGGGTGCCAGTCGCCTGTGTCGGCATCGACGGGGCCAAGAATGCAGCCATACTGGCAGCTGCAATACTGGGTCTGAAACACGAAAAGATAAGAGAAGCCTACGGAAAATATCGGCGAGAGCTTTCATCGAGCTAGAATCAAACGAGGCAGCGCTATCTTGAGCCAGAAAGGTTAGTATTGAGAGAAGACCAAAGTTCGAAAAAAACAAGTGGCAGAATCTTCTATGGCTGGTGGATTGTTGCTGTCTGCTTCCTTGTGCTCACCTTCCACTCAGGATGCGCCTTCTACTCCTTCGGTGTATTCTTAGAGGTCTGGAAAGATGAGTTCCCCGCTAGCAGCGTAACCGCAGTCTCCTTGCCGGCATCGCTCTATTTGCTGATGCTAGGCCTCACCGGGCCAGCCATAGGCAGGCTGACCGACAGGTATGGCTCTAAGAGATTCATGCTTGGGGGCGCGGTGATCGCCGGTGCCGGGCTTATGCTCCTCAGCCAGGCCAGTGAGGTCTGGCATCTATATGTCCTTTACTTTATGATTGGGATAGGGATGAGCGGCGCCGGGATTGTCCCGGTGAGCGCTGTGGTGTCAAAATGGTTCACCAGGAGAAGGGGCACCGCCATGGGTATCGCCATGGCAGGGATAGCCTTAGGAGCGCTCCTTATTACCCCCCTAACCGCCTATCTTATCCAAAGCATTAGCTGGCAGGTGGCCTTTACGGTGCTGGGAGTGCTTACCTGGGTTTTCATCATCCCCACCGTCATGCTGGTGATGAAGAGCAGGCCTGAGGACATGGGGCTATTGCCCGATGGCGCGAAGCCAATAGAGGGTGAGGCGGTGCCAGAAAGCATCCCAGAGGCAATCGATAATGTTGGGGAGGAAGGGTGGACACTATCGATGGCATTCAGGAGCCTGCCCTTCTGGCTGCTGCTCGCCACCTTCTTCATCGTTAACGCCGCGTTAGTCGGCGTGCTGCAACATGAGGTTAGTTTCCTGGAAGAGATGGGGATACCAATGACCACCGCCGCCTTCGCCCTGGGTCTCACCGGAGGGATAGGCGGCGTTGGCAAGCTGGCATTCGGCGTTCTAGCGGACAGGCTGTCACCCAAGTATACAGCCATTCTCTGCATCTCCCTGCTACTGGTGGGACAGGTTATCCTCATAATGACACAGAGTGTGGCCATGGTCTGGGTCTTCGTCTTCGTGTTCGGGTTCGCCCTGGGTGGGAATATCGTCCTGCAGCCCCTGGTTACCGGGCACTTCTTCGGGCTGGCGTCCTTTGGCGCCATCTTCGGATGGGTGATGCTCGCCGGGGCAGTTGGCGGGGCGGTAGGTCCGGTTCTGACGGGGGCGCTCTATGACGCTTCAGGAAGCTACTCCCTGGCCTTTTTCATCTACCTTGTGGCATATGTCGTGGCGATAGTGGCTCTCCTTTTCGCCCGAAGACCAAAACTCCGCAATGCTGCGACCTAAGTCCCGTGAGCCTTTGGCATCGCCCTCGCAATGTGATAGACTAAAGCTATGGAGGCAGGAAGAACTAAATAAGGGTAGCGCTATCGAAAACTAGAAAGCTTAACATTGAGAGTAGCCCAAAGCTCGAAAAAGGCAAAAAGGACGAAAAAATGATTGAGAGATATTCAAGACCCCAGATGAAAAAGGTCTGGTCGGATGAATCGAAGTTCGATAAGTGGCTCCGGGTGGAGATCGCCGTCTGTGAGGCGTGGGCCGAGCTTGAGCCGACGGGTCGGCTAAAGGATGCGATCCCCAAGATTCAACGGGCTCGCTATGACCTTGGGCGCATCGATGAGATCCTCAAGGTGACTCATCACGATATGACCGCCTTTCTGGGGTCGGTGGCGGAGAGCCTCGGGGAGGAGAGCCGCTTCATTCACCTGGGGCTCACCTCATCCGATGTCATGGATACGGCTCTCAGCCTGCAACTGGTGGCGGCGGCAGACCTCCTCGCCCAGGACATCGCCGAGCTTATCCCGGTGCTAGAGGAGAGGGCAAGGGAGCACAAACATACCATTATGATAGGGCGCACCCATGGCGTTCATGCCGAGCCTATCACCTTCGGCCTGAAGCTCGCCCTCTGGGTCGAGGAGATGAAAAGGAACGCTCACAGGCTTGCTGAGGCGAGGAAGGCGATCGCTGTTGGCAAGATTTCAGGGGCAGTAGGCACCTATGCCACCCTGAGCCCTGAGCTCGAGAGAATCGCTTGTGCCAAATTGGGGCTTGAGGCGGCTCCAATCTCCAGCCAGATTTTGCAGCGAGACCGCCATGCCCAGTTCGTAACCACATTAGCGCTCATTGCAAGCTCGCTGGAGAAGTTCGCCACCGAGATCAGGGGGCTACAGCGAACGGAGATCCTTGAGGCAGAGGAGCCCTTCGAGCCAGGGCAGACAGGCTCATCGGCGATGCCCCACAAGCGAAACCCCGAGCTCTGCGAGCGCATCTGTGGCCTGGCGAGGCTGGTGCGCGGGCACGCCCTGACCTCGATGGAGAACATCGCTCTGTGGCATGAGCGAGACATCAGCCACTCCTCCACAGAACGAATAATCCTCCCTGACTCCTGCCTGGTGCTCGACTATGTCCTCTACCTGTTCACCTACATTATGAAGGGGCTTCAGGTCTATCCGGAGCACATGAAGGAGAACCTGGAGCTTACTAAAGGGCTAATATTTTCCCAGCGGGTGATGCTGGCCCTCATCGATAAGGGGCTGAGCCGTGAGGGGGCGTATGAAATGGTGCAGCGAAATGCGATGAAGGCGTGGAAGGAGAGGGCGAGCTTTTTCGAGCTTCTCGATGGCGACCCCGATGTTGGCAAGCACCTTTCAAAGTCGGAGTTGGAGGGGCTTTTCGACTACGGCTACTTCCTGCGCCACATTGACGCCATCTTCCAGCGCCTGGGGTTAAAAGGCTGAAAAAGGAGGACAATATGAAAAGCGAAGATGAAATCCAGCGTCAGCTTGCATGCTGGGATGGTGTAGTAGCAGCCTTCAGGCGAGACTTAATTCAGGGCCGTAAAGTTCCAAAGGATGAGTTTGATAAAGTTACCCAAGCAAGATTTCGGATACAAGATTTAGTCTGGGTTTTGGGTGAGGGGAAAGGGGGAAAAGCTAGTAGAAGGTTTAGAGTCAGCACCGATGTGCTGCTAGAGCTATTTGGGGATGCAGATGCAGGAGATGGTGAAACCTATGTAGACAAGTATAATGCCAGTTTTGACAGAAACAGTCGATACCGCATCAGGAAAAAGTTGTTGGAGGAAGCTGTGAAAGAAATTGGAGGATATATTAGTTAGTGTCAATGAGAATGAGAGCAATGAAGCGATACTTTATACTAATTTTGGTATTAATATTAGTGCTGACCTCGGGTCTCACAATAAGTTGTAGGCAAAGCAAAGATAAGCCAAGCTGGACTGAAAAGCAGACTATAGATTATCTCTATGGGTATTTGGTGAACAAAGCTGGGCAACTGCAGGATGCTGATACTCGAGCGAAGAAGATTATCATAGGTTGGGGATTCCGAAACGCAGTGTTTGAGGCCAATAGAGAGGCGCTGGGTGAGGACGACAAGCTAGGAGAGCTGGTTTACATGCAATTTGGCGAGTTACCGTTGGAAATACCAACCTGGGTGAGCGCACTAAAGAGACTAGCAAAGTATAACGGAGATGGATTGTGGTCAGTTTGCATAGGCAACTGGAAGTGGCAGGTCAATGAACGAACTGGAGAGGTAGCAGCCCAGAACGAAGAGGCGGTAAAGTTATTAGAAGATATCACCCACCGAACCTATCGTAACAGCATCTATAACTACCATATTGACTATCCCGTTGGTTGGACAGTAACACAGATAGGTGATGAAGGCAAGATTCTGATAATCTGTCCTGAGCCTCAAATAGACATACTCATAGATAAACCTCGCAAGCTACAACCAGGGCAATCTCTAGGCGAGTGTGCCTCTGGGTTTGCCTCCTTCCTTTCTACAGTAGACCAAGACTTTGAGCTAATCAGTCTAGTCAAGTTGGAGAATGGAGATTATCGGATGGATTTTGAATGGATAGTAGGAGGGACTAAGATACATTCCAGAACCTACTTTGTGCTTCATAATGCTTGGGTTTATATGATTAGTGGCTCAGCCCCAAGGTCAGTATATGAATCTTATCTGGTTGAATTTGATTATGCCTATGATAGTTTTGGCTTTTATTAAACTACTTGAAGGTTAGAAACTGTGGAACTACTACTTGAAACCAATCTGCCCAATCTCTACTATCGGGGGAAGATGCGAGGACTTTAACCGAGGAGGAGCTGTAATGTTGGCATTCATTGATGAAAGTGGGCATCCTCATCCCAATGATTCTGCGACACGACCGGTAGCCTTGGCAGTCTGCATTTCGGAAAGAGATTCACGTTTTATAGGTGGACGGCTGCATGCACTGAAGCGAGACCTTTTGGGTAAGGAGCAGATGGAGATAAAGGCCCAAAAGCTGCTTAATAGGAACACGTTCCGCCGAATTCCGGAAAAGCGTGAATTTGTGGAGGCATTCTTTGATCTGGTAAGGAATCTACCTCTCACGATCTTTGCTATTATTATGGAACGGCCCCACTCTGTGATCCCTGAGTCATCTATATACCTGCCGAATCAGTTTCGTTATCTTTTGCAACGGATTGATCTACTCGCTCAAGAACGAAATGAAATGGCCACTATTCTCTTTGACGGCGATGGACATCAATATGGTGGATTATCTAGGAAATTCAATTCCTTTCTTCATAGGTCAGCAGAAGGACGTTCCTTGCAGACAATCACAGATGCTCCATTCTTCGTCGATTCCAAAATTACCGCTGGAATACAAATTGCTGACATAGCTGCTGGAGTCGTGCGTTTGTACCAAGAAAATGAGCTGTTTCGCACTCGACCAATGAGAGATGCGTTTTTGTCAGCAATAGGACGTTACTACCAAGTTATCGAGGAAAAAACACGCGATCAATTAAGTGAAGATGGCTTTCCAAGAAAGGGAGTATATCTGATGCCTGAGAGGGATCACTATACTGAGGAATATACCGAAATACCAGAGAACCAGACATGACACCCACAGGGTATCACCTCTGGTTCTGTCGTAATGATACCACAATTGTCACTAATTGTCAATACTTGTTACTAATTGTCACTACTCTTGTCACTAGGTGTCAATAGTCCTTAATTGGAGCTAAAACATGAGATTGATTCTTGAAACCAATCTGCCCAACCTATATTACCGGGGGAAGGTGCGGGACACCTATGATTTGGGCGATAGGCTGCTCATCATCGCCACCGACCGCATCTCGGCCTTCGATGTGGTGCTGCCCTGCGGCATCCCGGATAAGGGCATGGTCTTAAACCTGCTCTCCGCCTTCTGGTTTGAGAAGACGGCGCACCTCGTGCCCAACCACTTCATCGCGGTAGTAGAAGCGGATGAGCGCTACCCTTATGTGGCACGCCGCTCCATGCTGGTGCGAAAGGCGCAGCGTATCGACATCGAGTGCGTGGTGCGAGGCTACATCTCAGGCTCAGCTTGGGAAGAATATCGAGAGAAAGGCGCTCCTTCCGCGGAAGGATCAGGCATTCCCCTGCCCAAGGGTCTCGTAGAGAGCGAAAGTCTCCCCGAGCCTATCTTCACCCCGACAACAAAGGCAGAAAGCGGACATGATGAGCCCATCACCATCGATGAGATGAAGCGGCTCCTGGGCAGGGTGCAGGCCGAGGATATTATTGAGAAGAGCATGGCCATATATCGCTATGCTCACGATTACGCCCTGGAGCGGGGGATCATCATCGCCGATACTAAGATGGAGTTCGGGCTGGTTGGGGGCGAGCTAATCCTGATCGATGAGCTTTTGACCCCGGATTCCAGCCGCTTCTGGGATACCAGCCTGTATCAGCCGGGGCACTCCCAGCCCAGCTTCGACAAGCAGCCGGTGCGCGACTGGCTCATCGCCTCGGGGTGGAACAAGGAGCCGCCAGCACCTATGCTGCCCCCCGAGGTCATCGAGCAGACGACGCAGAGGTATCGCGAGGCGTATCGCAAGCTTGTGGGAAAGGAATTGTAGATGTATCTGGTAAAGGTCTATATCACCCTGAAGCCTACGGTAAATGACCCCCAGGGGCTCACCATCAAAGGGGGGCTCCATACGCTGGGCTTCGGGCAGGTGAAGAGCGTAAGGGCAGGGAAGTATATGGAGATCAAGCTCGATGAAGAGGATCGCCTCAAGGCGGAGGAGCAAATTCGGGAGATGTGCCGCAAGCTCCTGGCAAACCCTGTAATCGAGGACTTCAGGTTCGAGCTGGAGGAGATCAACCCCACGAGTAGATAACCTCGCAATATTCGTCACCGGCAGCCCTGCTACTGGCGATTTTCATATTCACTGGCTTTCCTGCAACAGCTTCTACCACTGCCTTATCCAAGCTCATCACCGCCTGGCAAAGCTCCCGGCTGGTATTGTCCAGCCCGAGAGCGCAGGTATCATGGCTCCTTCCATGCATCCTGTCTTCCGATACCTCGAATATCTCTCCTCTTACCACTCCACAAAAAGCGGCCCCAGCTATCACCTTCAGGTCACGAGAGGGTAGCCATATCCCTATAGCGATTCCCACCCCTACCCCCAGTTTAGACCATGCCTCGGTGATAATAGGCAGAACTTCATCCCCATACTTCCGGTAAATCCGCCGGCTCAACAGGGCTAAAGCATCTCTGGCGTTCATTATCCTTACCTCATCTGCCGAACTCATATGTTCCTCCTTTCTTATTTGTAAAAGGTATTACTCAATCACCCCTTTGGTGCTGGGCACCTCGCCAACGATCCGCTGATCGATTTTGGTAGCGCTGTCCAGCGCCCTGCCCAGCGCCTTAAAGATCGCCTCCGCCTTGTGATGGTCGTTGATCCCAGAAAGCACCTTCGCGTGGAGGTTTATTTTTGCCTCAATAGCGAAGCTCTCCAGAAAATGGCGCACCAGGTCACTCCCCAAGTCGCCGATTTTCTTCCTCTTAAAAGGAGCCTCAATCACGGCATACCCCCTGCCACCGATGTCCACCGCTACCATAGCCAGCGCCTCATCCATAGGCACCAGGGCATGCCCCATCCTCACAATGCCCTCTTTATCCCCCAGCGCCTCGCTTAGCGCCTTGCCCAACGATATAGCGACATCCTCTACCAGATGGTGCTGGTCCCATCCCGAGGCTGCTATTTTTATGTCAAATAATCCGTGCTGCGCCAGGTGGGTCAGCATATGATCGAACATCTTGATGCCGGTCTCGACATCGAATTTGCCCGTGCCATCGAGCTCAAGCTCCACGCTTATCTTGGTCTCCCCGGTCTCACGGGTGTGGGTAGCCGATCTTTTATGCACTGTGTTTTCCTCCTATTTCTCGCAGCGCTTCAATGAGGGCATCGGTATGCTCTGGCTTGCCCACGCTGATGCGAAGCGAGTTCCTCAAGAGCGTGGTGTCGAAGTAGCGAACGAAGATGCCTTTTTTCTGCAATCCCTCGTGAATCATCTGCGCATCCCCTTTAACCACAGCGCAAAGGATGAAATTCGCCCTAGAGGGCCAGGGCTTGAGAAACTTGAGCCCCTTCAATTTGTCGAAGAGCCGCTCCCGCTCCGCAATAATCGCCCGCACCGTGCTCTTGAGGTAATCGATGTCAGAAAGTGATTCCCTGACCGCAATCTGAGCCGCCAGGTTCACATTGTAGGGCTGTTTAATCTTCAAAAGCTGTTCCGCAATAACCGTCGAAAAAATCCCATAGCCGATGCGGAGTCCAGCGAGCCCGGCCCATTTGCTGAAGCTGCGCAACACGATCAGGTTTTCATATTGAGGCACAAGTGGAGCTACAGTGACCCCGCTAAACTCATAATATGCCTCATCCACCACCACCACCTTGCCCGTCTTCACCAGCTCAAGGATGTCGCGCTCTGGGGTGATATTCCCTGTGGGGTTATTTGGCGAGGCGATAAAGATGACCTTTGTCTTTTCGTCAATCTCCTCCTTTACTCTGGCGATGTCGATGGCATGGGATTTGTCCCGTGGCACATCGACAACTTTACCCCCGCAAACCTCGGTGCAGAAGGGATACATGCCAAAGGTGGGAACGCAGTTGATCACCCTATCCCCTGGCTCAAGGAAGAGGCGAAGAATGAGGTCGATGAGTTCATCGCTACCGGCCCCAGCTACAATGTGCTCTGCACCCACCCCAACATATCCCTCTAAAGCCTGGCGCACCTCGCTCTGATCAGGGTCGGGGTAGATGTGATAGAAGGGGTAATTGGCAAGGGCATCCTTCACCTTTGGCGAACAGCCGTAGGGGTTTTCATTCCCATCCAGCTTTATCACCCCCTTGATGGGGATGCCAGCTCGCTCGCTAAGTACATCGGTCGGAACGATGGGCTGGTATGCCTCAAGGCCCCAGAGGTCGCCCCGGATCATTTTTTCGATGCCCTCATCGTGAGAGCTCATCTTTTCCTCCCTTTCTTGAGTCTGGCTTCCACCGCACGGGCATGAGCCGTGAACCCCTCAGCCCTGGCGATAGTCGCTGCCACCGTACCCAATGCTTTTATATCCTCCTCGTTTAATGCAATAACGCTGGTAAGCTTGAGGAAATCGCCGACACCGAGGGGTGAGCTAAAGCGGGCACTTCCCCCAGTCGGCATAACATGGCTTGGCCCGGCAACATAGTCGCCCAGCGCCTCTGGGGAGCTTTCACCGATAAAGATTCCCCCGGCATGGCGGATCTTGTCCATGTAGGAGGAAGCATGGCGTACCATTAGCGACAGGTGCTCCGGGGCATAAAGGTTTACTAGCTCAATCGCCTGATCCATGTCAGCGACCACAATTATTTTACCCCTTTCCTCCACCGACTGGCGGGCAATGT
>JACUUT010000022.1 GCA_014859165.1 Dehalococcoidia bacterium | reverse complement strand
TTGCACTATCTTCTCCAGTCTGCTTAGCGCTTCTTCAAAGGAAAGCTGTTCATCCATGCCTGGAGCCCCTTCTTCGATCCCGTAACCCTGCCCTTAAACTGGCCATCGCTCACTTTGACATCGATGGCGTCGCCGCGCTCGACCTGGGCTATATGGGAGATTACCTCACCGGTGGCGGAGTGCTGCACCAGGGCATAGCCGCGATCCAGTGTAGCTAGCGGACTCAGGGAGTTCAGCGCTCGCTGTTGGCTGCGGAATCTCTGTTTGCTAATAGTAAGGAAGTTCCCAAGATGCATTGATGCTGCCCTGGTAAGCTCATCGCTGCGCTGTCGATATCGATCCACCTCCCCTGATAGAGCAGCCACGAGCGCCCTTCTGAGGGATTGGATGCGACCTTCCAGCTCAGCGCGGTGGGGCACGGCAAGCTCGGCGGCTGCCGAGGGTGTGGGGGCGCGCAGGTCGGCAACAAAATCGGCGATGGTAAAGTCAGTGTCATGTCCCACCCCGCTGATCACCGGCGCCTTGCTGGCATAGATGGCGCGCGCCACCTTCTCCTCATTGAAGGCCCACAGCTCCTCAAGGGAGCCACCACCACGAGCCAGGATCACAAGGTCGATACCCTCGATATCGTTAAGGGCCTCCAGGGCTTGCACGATGCCCTCTGAGGCACCATCGCCCTGCACCGGGGTGGGGGAGAGAACCAGCTCCACCACGGGGTAGCGCCGGCTTATTATATTGATGATATCGTGTAAGACAGCACTACCGGGCGAGGTGACCACACCGATGCGCTGCGGAAATGGGGGCAGCGCCCTTTTGCGGGCAGGTTCAAATAGCCCCTCCTCCGCCAGTTTTGCCTTGAGGCGCTCAAACTCAAGGTGGAGGATGCCCACCCCCTCAGGCTGCACCAAGTCAACATAGAACTGGAGAGTGCCACTGACCTCGTAAATGGAGATGTGACCATGCGCTACCACCGCCGCCCCGTTTTCTATGGTGAGGGCGAGCCTCGCCCCATGAAACAGCACACACCTCAACTGGCTTGCCTCATCCTTGATGGTGAAGTAGAGGTGCCCCGCAGCAGATTCGGATAGATTGGACACCTCGCCACTGATCCAGAGGTCAGCGAGCAGGCTATCGGCCTCCAGACATTCCCTGAGGTAGCGTGTTACCTCAGCCACCGAATATATCTTCACCTAGCTCACCCTTTCAAGGTATTCGCCAGTGCGAGTATCGACACGAACGATGTCCCCGTTATTTACGAAAAGGGGAACCTGAATGGTGATCCCCGTCTCCAGCTTGGCTGGCTTGCTCCCCCCCGTTGCCGTATCCCCTTTAAAGCCGGGGCCTGTTTCCACAACCCTAAGCTCCACCGAGTTGGGGAGTTCCACGCTTATCGGCTCATCCTTGTAGAAGAGAAGCTCTAGCGACATCCCCTCCTTGAGGTATCGAGTGGCATCGCCGAGCCGCGCACGATTGAGCATGGTCTGTTCGAAGCTTTCCGAGTCCATGAAGTAGTGAAGGTCGCCATCGCAGTAGAGGAATTGCACTGCGTAGCGGTCAAGCCTCGCCCGGGAGAACTTCTCGCCCGCCTGGAAGGTGCGCTCTATCGTATGCCCGGCCCGGATATCGCGAAGCTTGAGCCTGACCTGGGCAGTCCCCCGCCCCATCTTTATATGCTGCCAGTCGAGGATTTGGTAAAGCCCACCCTCAAGCTCGATGACAAGCCCCTTCTTCAAATCGCCAGTGCTGATCACTTTTCCGCTCTCCCCCTAGATTCTTCGTTGCCATATTTTATAGCTTTCGGCGCATCAATCTACCTTCCTCGCCTTGGAGAGCAGCTTAACCTTTCCCTTCTCCAGCACCACCACATCCTCGATTCTGACTCCGCCCCATCCCTTTATATATATGCCGGGCTCGATGGTGAAGACCATGCCCTCCGCGAGGACATCTTCGGAGCCTCTTCCCAGACGGGGCTGTTCATGGGCGGCAAGCCCAATGCCATGCCCCAGTCCATGCCCGAAATTTTCCCCACAGCCCCCCTGTTCAATAACCTTCCTGGCAAGGCTGTCCGCCTGCACCCCAGCCATCCCCGCCTCGATAGTGGCGATGGCGGTAAGCAGGGCGCTGAGAACCAGGTCATATATTTTACCAAATTTTTCGTCCTGATTGCCAAGGCATATGGTCCTTGAAAGATCGCTCGAATAGCCTTTAAAGCGGGCACCCATATCGATGACCACGGGCTCAGCAGAGAGAATCGCGCGGTCAGTGGGCTTGTGATGGGGCAGGGCTGAATTGGGTCCTGAGGCTACGATAATATCGAAGGGGACGCTTTCGCTGCCCTTTTCTCGCAATAATTTCTCGATTTCCCATGCTAACTCTTTTTCCGTCATCCCGGGGTGAATCCTCGGCGCCACCTCTTCGAAGACGGTATCGGAGATTTCCACAGCCCTTATGATAAGCTCCAGCTCCTCCTCATCCTTCACGGCGCGTAGCGACTCCACAAATTCTTCAGTGGGCACAAGCTCTTTTTCGCTCTTTTCGCCCATTATCGCCACAAGCTTTCGGTAAGTGGAGAAAGAAAGGTCACTTGACTCAAACCCGATTTTTTTCACCCTGAGCGTGGATATAAGGTTGGGAAACCACCTTGGCAATTCTCCCTCTATTTGGACGACGACAAAATCCGGTGCCTGGCTTTTCGCTTGCTCGGCGTAGCGAAAGTCGGTGGCCAGGATGGTGCTCTTCTCCGATATGAGAAGGAAGCCTGCCGAGCCGGTGAAGCCGCTGAGATAGCGGCGATTCTCCCCCTGAGAGATGAGGATGGCGTCAAGCCCCTTTTCCTCAAGCTTCTCTCGCAGCTTGTTGAGGCGATGGCTCATTATTGTGCCTTCTCTGCCACCAATATCTCCAATGCGGCAATATACCCTCGCCAGCCAAGACCGCTAACCTGGCCTCTGGCTATGGGGGCAATCACCGATTTTTGACGCCACTCCTCACGGGCGTAAATATTGGAGAGGTGAACCTCGATCACCGGGAGTGCGCTATCGGCAAGGGCATCCCGCAGCGAGAGGCCGTAATGGGTGAGCGCCCCGGGGTTGATGATGATGCCCTCTGCTTTCAGGGACTCGGTTTGAATGAAGTCGATGAGCGCCCCCTCGCTATTCGACTGGAAGGTCAAAACCTCAACACCCAATTCCTGGGCCCTCTTTTCGATCAGGGAATCGATCTCGGAGAGGGTCTTATGGCCATAGATGGTGGCTTCTCTCTTGCCCAGCATGTTCAGATTTGGTCCGTGGATCAACAGGATTTTCATTAGTCCTCTTTCCTCGCCCGGGGATGGGCTGCCAGATATACCTTCCGCGCCTGGCTCTGGGTAACATGGGTATAGATCTGAGTGGAGGTGAGATTGGCATGTCCGAGGAGCTCTTGAACCACACGAAGGTCAGCACCACCGTCTAAAAGGTGGGTAGCAAAACTATGGCGCATCATGTGGGGGAACACCCTTTTATCAAGCCCCGCCTTGAGGGCATACCTTGAGATCGTTTTTTGAAGGGAGCGCTTGGAGAGCCTCTTCCCGTATCGATTGAGGAATAGGGTTTCATTCTTTGTCTTGCCCAGAAGCTGCCTGCGACCTTCACGAAGATAAAGGTCGAGGGCTGAGGCTGCGGGCTTGCCCATGAGCACCATCCGCTCTTTAGAGCCCTTGCCCCAGACACGAATCTCCCTGGCTTCGAGATTGACATTTCCGAGGTCAAGCCCCACTATCTCGCTCACCCTGAGCCCGGAGGCGTAGAGAAGCTCCAGTATCGCCCTATCTCGCTGCCCATAAGGGGTTGAAGTATCGGGCGTCTCAAGGAGTCGGTTGACCTCCTCGTTTGAGAGGAAAGAGGGCAGCCTCTTTTCGAGCTTTGGGGAGGAAACGGTGAGCAGGGGGTTTGAGGATATGATATTCTCTCGCATCAGATAACGATAGAAGGAGCGCAGGGCGCTCAGTTTACGGGCCACGCTTGCTTTTTCGAACCCCTCTTCCTGAAGGTGGGCAACATAGCGGCGTAGCACATGGCGATCGACCTCATCAAGTGTGGCCACTTTCTCTGCGTTGAGGAACCCCAGAAAGTGGCGCAGGTCATGGGTATAGTTGCGCACCGTATAGGGTGAGGCATGGCGCTCCACCTCAAGATAGCGAACATAATTATAAAGCAGCCTTTCCCTGCTTTGAATAAAGGGGATCATACCTTGAGAGCCTCCTTCTCTATCTCAGCCAACCTGCCGCTGAATTCGTAACTCGTGCATTTCACCATCTTCTTACCTCGCATCACTAGCAAACCGCCGCACTCAGGACAAGGCTGGGATATGGGCTTATCGCCAGTAGTGAAATCGCAATCAGGATAGCGCGAGCAGCCGTAGAAAGTGCGCTTTTTCCTGCTTTGCCTCACCACCAGCTCGCCGCCGCACTTGGGGCATTTAACGCCGATTTTAATCAGAAGGGGCTTTCTATTCTTGCATTCGGGGTAGCCCGAGCAAGAGAGAAACCTGCCGTAGCGCCCGCTCTTGATCACCATCGGTCTACCGCACTGGGTGCATGTTTCATCAACAGGCTCGTCCGCTATCTTGACCTTTGCCATCTTTTGTCTTGCCATCTGAAGCATTTTTTCGAAGGGGTTATAAAATTCCTCAAGGAAGGGGACCCACTCCCTCTCCCCCTGAGCGATCCGATCCAGCCCTTCCTCCATCTGAGCAGTGAACCCCAAATCGACGATGTCGGGGAAATGCTCGCAAAGTATATCGCTCACCAGAAAGCCAAGCTCCAGGGGGCAAAATCGCCCCCCGTCCCGCGCTACATAGCCCCTCTCCTGGACTATGGAAAGGATCGGGGCATAGGTTGAGGGTCGCCCGATCCCCCGCTCCTCCAGCGCCTTGACCAGGGTTGCCTCTGTGTAGCGAGGCGGGGGTTGGGTGAAGTGCTGCTCAGGGAGGAGACCCAAGAGTTTTAACCGCTCGCCCTCTGCTAATTCGGGGAGTGCGCCTTTTTGTGCTTCATCTTCTTCGTCTTTGCCCTCAATATAAAGGATGGTGAAGCCGGGGAATTTGATGACAGAGGTGGTAGCCCTGAGGAGATAGGCTTTTTCGCCCTTGGCTTCTATGTCCACCGAGGTGGTATCCAGTAGGGCGGGGGACATCTGGCTTGAGACCATCCGTTTCCAGATGAGCTCATAGAGCCTGAATTGGTCCCTGTTAAGATAGCCCTTGATTGAGGTCGGCTCCCGCTTTACCGAGGTTGGCCGGATGGCCTCATGAGCCTCCTGAGCCCCCTTGGCCTTTTTGGCGAAGATACGAGGCTTGGGGGGCAGGAAATCGGCACCGTATTTTTGCTTGATATAAACTCTTGTTTCCTCTAAAGCAGAAGGGGCCACCTTCACCGAATCGGTGCGCATGTAGGTGATGAGCCCCACCGCTCCCTCCTCGCCGATAGGTAAGCCTTCGTAGAGTTGCTGAGCGATGGCCATGGTGCGCTTAGCGGTGAAGCGAAGTTTTCGCCACGCCTCTTGCTGGAGTGTGCTGGTGATGAATGGGGGCGCTGGCTGGCGAGCGACCTCCTTTTTCCGCACCTTGTCCACGGCATAGCTTGCCTTCTCAAGCTCGGCGACGATCCGCTTTGCCTCTTTTTCGTTCCCTATCTCAATCTTTCTGCCACCCATAAAACCGAGAAGGGTGGCTATAAAGCTTCTTTTATCTGCGACCTTTTCGAGCTCGGCATCGATAGACCAATACTCCACAGGGACAAAGCCTTCTATCTGCCGCTCCCGGTCAACAATCATCTTCAGGGCCGCCGATTGCACCCTTCCTGCAGAGAGGCCACGCCTCACCTTCTGGCAGAGCAAGGGGCTTATTTTATAGCCGACAAGCCTATCGAGGATGCGGCGCGCCTGCTGAGCATTGACCAGAGCCATGTCGATCTCCCTGGGGTAACGGAATGCCTCCTCTAATGCCTCCTTGGTGATCTCATGGAAAACTACGCGCTTTACCGGCGCGCTGTCCAGCTCAGCCGCCTGAACCAGATGCCATGAGATGGCCTCGCCCTCGCGGTCAGGGTCTGTGGCGAGGTATACTGATGAGGCATGCTTTGCTGCCTCTTTTATTTCCTTGACCACCGCCCTCTTCTCATAAGGAACCTCATAATGGGGAGCGAAGCCCCCCTTCACATCCACCCCCAACCTCCTCTCGGGCAAATCCCGCACGTGCCCGATGGAGGCTTTCACCCTATAGCCCCCTCCCAGCATCCTGCTTACCGTTTTTGCCTTAGCCGGAGATTCGACAATAACCAGACCCTTGCTCATAGCGCAATGCTCCCATCAGCCCTCTCTCTTGAGAAGGACATCGACAGCCCTGCGGTACATTTCGATAGGGACAGCGCCCTCCAGCACAACCGTGTGGTCAAATATTGCTGTGGGGACCCCCGCAAACCTGGTATCATTCAGTCCCTCCCGATAATCGGCGAGCACCTCACCTCTCTGCGACCCGCTGTCGAAATCGGAGGTGAATCGCTCCTCATCAAGCTGGGCTTCAACTGCTAGAGAGATCAGGACCTCGCGATCGCTGATATCCCTATTTTGCTCAAACAATGCCCTGAGCAGCATCATGTGAAAGCGCTCAAAAGCCTCCTTTCCCTGCAACCGTGCACACTTGGCTGCTTCCTGAGCAGGTAGGCTGGATGTGGGCAGGGGGCTTAAATCGGGCCACGGGTTGTAGCGAATGCTGTTCTCCTCCTCCCCCCTGGCCCTGAGCCAGCTCCGGGTCATGTGTGGTCTGAGGTCGTATCCCTCGATCTCCTGGCGAAGCAGCGGGAAGCTCTTCCAGGTGACATCGACCCTTTCCCCATACTCCCCCTCTATTCTCTCGAGCCGGACTGCTGCGATATAACACCAGGGGCACAGATAATCTGAGTACACAGTTATATTTATCCTATTTCCCATTTACTCCACCTTGACCCGGTAATCCTCCCGGGCCTCCCGGGCGAGGATGTAGTTCATGCCACCAACCTGCTTTACCGTCCCCTTCAACTCCATCATCGCCAGGGTACTCGACACCGTGGCTATGGGGAGCCCCGAGTAACGTCCCACCTCATCGATGTGGGTTGGCTCTGAGGAGAGGTATTTCATGATCAGGGATTCAGCCTCTGTGGCGGGGAGGAACTCCTTCATCTCCAGTTGTTGCACCGCCATGGTCAGATTGAGCTCCTCAAGGATGTCTTGGGGGTCTCGCACCAGCTTCGCCCCCTCCTGGATCAATCGATTGGTTCCCTTGCTTTGTGGGGAGAGCACGCTCCCAGGAACAGCGAAAACCTCCCGGTTCTGCTCCAGGGCCCATCTCACCGTGATCAAAGCGCCGCTCTTCTCCCCCGCCTCAACAACGAGCACCCCTAGGCTCAACCCGCTCATAATCCTGTTTCTTCGAGGGAAGTTCTCCGCCTTGGGGCGGACCCCCAGGGGGAACTCACTCACCAGAGCACCTTGCTCCATGATCTCGCGGGCCAGTTTCACATGATCGCTGGGGTAAACAATGTCCAGCCCGCAACCGAATATGGCGATAGTCCTGCCCCCGGCATCCAGAGCAGCACGGTGAGCTGTAGCGTCGATCCCTTTAGCTAAGCCGCTGATGATAGTGATCCTGTTTCGCGCCAGACCGCCGACGAGCTGCTCAGTGACCTCTCTGCCGTAATAGGTTGGGCGACGAGTGCCCACCACGGCCAGGGACCACTCATCCTCAGGGGCAAGTGAGCCCCTCACATAAAGCACCGGGGGATGATCATATATCTCCTTCAGTCTGGAGGGATAGGCCTCATCCCTCCAGATGAGCACTTTTACCTTGTATCGCTCCAGTTTCTCCATCTCAGCATCGATGGAGATCTTGGGGCGCCTCGCCATGATCGCCTCGATGGACCTAGAATCGAGCCCAGCCATCTCAAGCTCAGCGGCGCTGGCGAACCAGGCCCTCTCTAGCTCGCCGAAGTATTGCTCCATCAGGGCGAACTTCGCTCGCCCGATCCCGGGAATCAGGGTGAATCCTACCCAATAGTTAGTGTCGCTCATTGTCGAGACATTGTAACATAGAGGCAAAATTTCCGAAAGTTTAGGGGTTACTTGGAAATAGCCTAAAGGGTGAAAAAAGCCTAAAGGGCGGAAAAAGCAGTTTGAGCCTGCCTAAGCTTTGCCAAATAATCCTTATTCTGTGCCTCCCACTTCTTGAGTATTATATAGCCCATAAGCCTGATGCGAAAATCCCTGATTCTACCCTTGAGGAGCATTTTAGTTGCATTATAGCGGGAGTAGAAGTTTTGCATCGCTTGAATGGTCTGCTTCTGCATTTCAAGGGGCGACATATTCTCAGGCCAGTGGACAACATGCCCGCCATCGAATAGCTCCCAGTCCTTAGGGAACCTTTTTACAATAAGCTGACCGGCATCCTTTACCATGGTATATAGCTTGCTGCCAATAAGTGGCACAAGGATGCTTAGCTGAAGGCTGTCTATTCCTAATTTGTTGTAATCGGAATAGCCCTCCGATATGAACATCCCATGTACTTTAATGCCATATTTATGGAGCACCTCAATGCAGGTATTAACATCCCCCGGGGTTTGCTTTTTGTTATATCGCCTCAGCATCTCCGGATTTATCGACTCGAAGCCGATGCACAATTGACGGCAGTTTGCCTTGGCCATTAGTTCCACCAGCTCTTCGTCCTTAGCCACATCTGCTCTAACCTGCGCTATCCATCTTGGGGTTATCCCATGCTCAATCATTTGATTGAGAAGTTCCTTTGTTCTTGCCCTATTAGCCCCAAAATTATCATCGTAGAAGAAAATATGCCTATGCTTAAACCGGGATAATTCTCGGATTACGCTTTCAGTGGTTCGAAACCTGTATCTTCTGCCAAACATGGGGCTGACAGAGCAGAAGGTGCAGGCATAGGGGCAACCCCGCGAGGTAGATATCGGGGTGATGGGCAGAGGAGTTTTGGCTCCATAAATCAGGGAGAAGTCGGGGAAAGGCAGATCATCAAGGTTTTCCACGGGGATGCCTGGGACGATCTTCTCCCCTCCGCTCTTTATCAGGTCGGAGATCACCAGCTCGCCCTCCCCGGTCACTACATGATCTGCATACTGAGCCGCCTCCTCGGGCAGGAAGGTGGCGTGGCTGCCTCCGATGATAATTTTCCCCATCGGGTTAAGCGATCTATAACGCTTCGCAATCTCGTAGCCACGGGGAGCGGTGGATGTAATGATAGAGATAGCTAGAATGTCCGAGTCCTTGATCTTGGAGTAATCGACCTCTTTAATGTTCTCATTATAGATGGTGACATCATGTCCCTCGTTTTTAAGTATGGTGCCAAGGTAGATTGGCCCCAGTAGAGGCAAGCGCTTGATAAAGGCGCTGTAAAAATTGTAAAAGGGGGCCTTTGGCTCGATGATGGAGATTTTCATATTTTATCTTCCTCCAAATTCTATTTAGCAAATTGGTGCATTATACCACAGGTGTCAAATCGCAGGCAAATTCCCTTTTTCGTGCTACTCGACACGCGCTACCAGTTGGAATCTGTATTTATATGGCATAACCTAATGATTTCCCTAACGTGGCGTAATGTTCGAAAAAACGAAAAAGCGGAGAGGGTGGGATTCGAACCCACGGTCCCGAGTATCGGGACACGCGCTCTCCAGGCGCGCCTGATCGGCCACTCCAGCACCTCTCCACGGAGAGGGTGGGATTCGAACCCACGCTCCGAAAAATCGGAGACCGCTTTTCGAGAGCGGCACCATCAACCACTCGGACACCTCTCCATAAGTTATTATATCCAAATTGCTCTCAAAGTAAAAGCCTCCGTTTGTGGATTTGCTAATAGCTATGATATAATCGCTGCTTGAGTAAAAGGATTAAGGGAAACAAACTTTGCCGGCGCCAGTATCCTCCTCAGCACCAGGGTCCAGCCTTACCCATCGCCCCAAGCGAAAGACGCCTCTGGGGATAAGCTGGTATTCTGTGGCCTTGATAATTGTTTGCTTGGGAGGAGCCTATGCCCTCTTCACCGCTCCGATTTAATCGGAGACTAGAATATTGTTTTTGTATCCCTTTTATAGTATGGTAGATAAGCGGGCTTCAGGATTCATTCTTCTAGGGGGATCAGGATGAAGAAAATAGTCAAAGAACTGATGATCGAGAGGTTTGTGAAGGTGAATGAAGCGGATCAGATATATGATGCGGTGGCAAAGATTGCTGCAAATAGGGAGACAACGCTCGTCTGCGTCGTTGATGAACAGGATAGACTCAAAGGCATCATCACGCCGAAGAGGGTGTTGAAAATGGTAGCCGTGCGTGAATTCGAAGCGATGAGGCATTCCTTGTTTCTGGGTCCAGGGCTGTCATATGCTCTAACAACGGCCAAATACGCCAAGGACATAATGAATGCCCCGGTGAGCGTCAGGCCGGAGGATAGCGTGGAGGTGGCGGTAGGTCTCATGCTCGATCGTGACATTTACGAGGTGCCTGTGGTCGATGATAAGGGACGAGTTATGGGGGCGATAAGCTATATTGACATAATCAGTAGCTACCATGACTGCTTAAGGCGGGGGTGAGAGCCGAGGCTTTTAATGGAGCTTGAAGTCTATTTCA
Organism: Dehalococcoidia bacterium; assembly: GCA_014859165.1. Lineage (GTDB taxonomy): Bacteria > Chloroflexota > Dehalococcoidia > E44-bin15 > E44-bin15 > Kmv38. Next base: position 5,047 of record JACUUT010000022.1, on the reverse strand, counting down.
AATTTATCCTCAGCTTCGCCCTGATTCTAATCGCGGCAAGGCTCGGGGGGGAGGTAGCGGAACGCTACCTGAAACAGCCACCGGTTCTCGGGGAGCTGGTGGCTGGTATTATTATCTCGCCCTTCGCCTTAGGAGGGCTTATCGGCGACCCCATTATCTTAAACTTCGCCACCATTCAAAATCCATTTGGACTCCAGGGCGAATTCAACATCATGGAAATCATATCCCAGATAGCCGTTGTGGCATTGCTCTTTGTGGCTGGCGTTGAGACCGATGTCAGGGCTTTTCTAAGGTATGGGTTAACCGGTAGCACTGTCGCCTTAGGGGGTGTTATCCTCCCATTCGTATTTGGCTATCTTATCACCTGGGGGCTTTATCCCGCAATTGGAATGGCGGGGTTTCTAATCATGGGGGCAACGCTGACGGCAACGAGCATCGGGCTAACGGTGAGAATACTTATGGATATGAGGAGGTTGCAAACAAGAGAGGGGACTACCATATTGGTTGGGGCGGTGATAGATGACATAATCGGAATAGTCATCCTATCTGTTGTTGTTATGATGGCGAAACCTGGCGGCGAACTCGATATCGGCCAGGCGCTCCAGATTGGGGTCATAGGTTTCGCTGTCTGGGCCGCCTTGCTTATAATTGGAGTCAGGTTTCATAAATACATATCGAAGATATTTCTCAATCCGTTTAAAAGATCGGGCACCATGCCCATCTTCGCCCTCCTCATCGGTTTTATCATCGCCTATCTGGTGACGCTGGTTGAGCTTCACCCTGTGGTTGGGGCATATGTGGCCGGGCTGATGTTCGCCGCCACTGAGGAGAAGGAGAAGATTCTGGATGGGGTAAGGCCGATAATGCTCTTCCTCGCCCCTTTCTTCTTCTGTTACCTTGGGATGCAGGTTGACCTACACCTCTCCTCCATCGCATGGATTATCGCGGTGATCCTGATAGTATTAGCTACAATAGGGAAGATAATAGGTTGCTATATACCGGCCAAGCTTGTGGGAAGGCTCAGCCACAATAGCTCCATGATAGTGGGGGTAGGGATGGTCCCCAGGGGGGAGGTGGGCTTGATAATCGCCAGTGCCGGGCTTTTAGCTATAGGTGAGCCATTCCGGGAACTCTTTGCGGCTGCCGTTCTGGTCAGCATTGTCACTACACTGATAACCCCAGCGATGCTTAAACCCCTGTTCAAAAGGCAACGAGCATCGGGCTAACTGTGAGAATACTTATGGATATGAGGAGGTTGCAAACAAGAGAGGGGACTACCATATTGGTTGGGGCGGTGGTAGATGATATAATCGGAGTAGTCCTCCTATCTGTTGTTGTTATGATGGCAAAACCTGGCGGCGAACTCGATATCGGCCAGGCGCTCCAGATTGGGACCATAGGTTTCGCTGTCTGGTTCGCCTTGCTTTTAATTGGAGCCGGGTTTCATAAATACATATCGACCTATTTACTCCAGACAGGCTCCGAGGTCAACTTAAAGGAAGAAGATGCCTAACAGGACAAAGTGGTATCAGCTATCAGCGGAACGGGTTTTTGAAGCCTTAGAAGTAGGTGATAGTGGTCTTACCTCCAGCGAGGCGAAGGCGAGGCTGGGAAAATACGGGTATAACGAGCTGAAGTTCAGGAAAGAGAGCACCCTTATTCGATTCTTACGTCAGTTCCATAACCCGTTAATCTATGTTCTCCTCGCCGCCGCTTTTATCTGTAGTTTGCTAAGCGTGGTTTGGGGAGAAAGTATGTGGAATGAGGTGGGGATTATTCTGCTGGTGGTCATTGTCAACACTATCGTAGGATTTGTTCAGGAGGGGAAAGCTGAAACTGCCATTGAGGCATTAAAAAAGATGATGGCGCTGGAGTGCACTGTGCTTAGGGATGGGAAAGAGAAGGTCATTCCGGCGCGGGAACTGGTGCCGGGGGATATGGTTCTGCTGAAGAGCGGCGATAAAGTGCCGGCAGACTTAAGGCTGTCTTATACCAGGAACTTGGCTGCCGATGAAGCACCACTCACCGGCGAATCAATCCCAGTGGAAAAGAACACTGAAGCCATTTCAACATCCAATTTATCTCCTGGGGACCAGCGCTGTATGGCTTTTAGCGGCACCTTTATTACTCGGGGCTCGGCAAAGGGGATTGTAGTCGCAACTGCGGAGCAAACAGAATTTGGCAAAATTGCCAAACTGATGAAGGAGACGCGCCCAACTATTACCCCCCTCCAGAAGAAGCTAGCAGATTTTTCACGCTTTCTAGTTATTGCTATCCTCGTCCTCACCGCCCTCAATTTTATACTTGGCGTTGTTTTCGGATTTTCACCAGCGTTTTCCTTCCTCGCATCCGTATCTTTTGCCGTTGCAGCTATACCCGAGACGCTGCCGCCTTTGGTAACCGTTATCTTAGCCTTGGCGGCCACAGCGATGGCGCATCGAAAGGCAGTTGTAAGGAAATTGCCGGCAGCAGAAACTTTGGGCTGCACAACAGTTATCTGCTCGGATAAGACGGGAACTCTTACTAAAAATCAAATGACAGTAGTGAGAGTTTATTGCGATGGCAGGGATTACCAGGTGACTGGAGTGGGCTATGAGCCCAAGGGTGAGTTTGTCTTGGGAGGTGACACAGTTAACCCGGGACCGGAGCATAAGGTTTTGGTTGACACCTTAAGGGCAGGTTATTGCTGCAACGACGCCATTCTAATCAAGGATGAGGATGGGTATAAGGTCGCCGGAGACCCAACGGAGGGAGCTTTAATAGTCTCAGCAGCTAAAGTTGGTATTACAGACAAGGCTCCCAGATTGGATGTGATGCCTTTTGAGTCCGAGCTGCGGTATATGGCTACCTTACATGAGGGTGAGGAGGGAAACACTATCTACGTAAAAGGCTCGCCAGAAAGGGTCTTGCAGATGTGTCAGGGTCAGTTAATCGACAATAGCATTGAGCCTCTAAGGGGGGAAGAGATATTAGCCAAAGCGGACGAGATGGGGGGGGAAGCCTTAAGAGTGCTCGGCATGGCGTATAAGGCTATACCCAAAGGGAAAACATCGGTTGAGGCGGAAGATTTAGAGGGGCTGACCTTCCTTGGGCTTCAGGGGATGATAGATCCGCCACGGGAGGAGGCGATAGAGGCGATTGCGAAATGTAAAAAAGCGGGGATAAGGGTAATAATGATAACCGGTGACCATGCTAAGACAGCAAAGGCTATCGCAAGACAGTTAGGGATAGGTGAGGGTGAGGATAAGGTGTTGACCGGGGAAGAGCTATCAAGAATGAGCGATGCCGAGTTGTATGAAGTTGTAGACAGGGTCTCGGTTTATGCCCGGGTCGCTCCGGAACATAAGTTAAGTATAACAACCCAGTTGCAGAGGAGGGGGCATATCGCCGCCGTCACCGGTGACGGGGTGAATGATGCCCCAGCATTGAAGGCGGCAGATATTGGGGTAGCTATGGGGATAACGGGAACAGAGGTGAGTAAAGAAGCATCTGATATGGTTCTGGCTGACGATAACTTCGCCACTATTGTGGACGCAGTGGAAGAGGGAAGACATGCCTGGAGAAACCTTGAGAAGGCTACCCTCTTTACCATTCCCACAAACGGCGGGCAGGCACTACTTATAGCCGGGGCAGTAGTAATGGCGCCCTTCATACCCCTTTTTGCAGTAGCTTTACCTTTAGCCCCGATTCATATTCTTTGGGTGAACATGGCTGACTCGGTATTCCTTACCATGCCTCTGATAATGGAACCCAAAGAAAAAGGATTGCTTGAAAGCGCGCCACGAGATCCTCGGGAGAAAATAGCTAATCGCCTATTCTTCGAAAGAGTAGGGTTGGTCTCTATAGTGATGATGGCTTGGGGCTTTTTCATCTATTCTCTCTTTGGAATGCCAGCTCTTTCGGGTTCGGTCGACGCATTGCGAATAACTCAGGCGCAAACAGCGGCGTTCATGTCGGTCATCTGGGTGCATCTCGGCTACATCTTTACCGCCAGGTCGGTAATGAGATCAGCGTTTACCTTCAGCCCATTCTCCAATAAATGGATACTGGGGGGTATAGCATTAACTTTGGTCTGCCAGCTTATGATAACCTATGTTCCTTTTATGCAGACGTTTTTTAGGACAGCAGCTTTTCCCGCAGAGTGGTGGCTGCTGATAATCTTGGGTTTCGCCCCGGGGTTCTTTTTCGTGGAGCTTGACAAGTTCTTGCGAAAGCAACTAAGCAAAAAGACGTTGTAGGAATCTTCCTTGCCAGAAAACGAGTAGTGGAGTATGATTATATAAAGCCCCTGTAGCTCAGAGGATAGAGCACCAGCCTCCGGAGCTGGGGGCGGGGGTTCGAGTCCCCCCAGGGGCGCTAATCTTTGTCTTTTATAGGGGCTAGAAGGATGTCAGATGGGCGATCTTATTGAGATTCGCTGGCATGGTCGGGGAGGGCAGGGGGTGGTAACGGCATCTAAACTGCTGGCAGAAGCAGCCTTGGAGGAGGATAAGTATTTTCAAGGGCTACCAGACTATGGCGCTGAACGTATGGGAGCGCCGATTCGGGCCTTTACCAGGATCAGCTCGAAGCCGATTGTATCTTATTGTCAGGTTACTGAACCAGATGTGGTAGTGGTGCTCGATTCCACACTTTTCGGTGTTGTCGACCTGACTGAAGGATTAAAGAAAGACGGAATATTGTTGATTAACTCCTCTGCATCCCCTGGTGTGCTGCGCTCTCAATCGGGTTATAAAGGAAAGGTATATAGCGTTGATGCCACTGCTATATCTATGGAGCTTCTGGGCAGAAACCTCCCCAATACCCCCATGCTTGGTGCTCTAGCCCGGGTGACCTGTATAGTGAGTAAGGAGAGCCTGGCTCGGGAGATAAGGTCCAAGCTTGGAGCCACCATGAAAGGGGAAATCGTGGCAGCAAATATTAGTGCCTTTGAAAAGGCATACGCTAGTGTTCAGGGGGACTAAGTCTTCATCTGGTGCTCCCTACTAGAAAGAAGGGAAATTGGCGCAAAAAGGTTGGAAGGGGATTTCGATTGCCGGGTTGGTCT
>JACUUT010000021.1 GCA_014859165.1 Dehalococcoidia bacterium | reverse complement strand
GATCTTCACCTCGACAATCTCCAACCCTCCCCCCTTGAGGGTAAGGAGGTGGATCAAAGGATGGGTGGGCACCTCCTCCTCGATATGCTCCAAGATGAGATTGACACTGCTTACCGTGACATCGATGCCCAGTTTCTTGAAGAGTTTTTCATTCTTAGGGTTATTGATCCGAGCGATGGTGCGCGGCACCTTGAACTTGTGCTTTGCTACCTGGCAGGCGATCAGATTATCCTCATCCTCGTCAGTCACCGCGATGAACATATCTGCCCGCTCCGTCCCGACTTCGGCCAGGGTCCGGGCCTCGCAGCCATCGCCATGCACCACTACACTTCCTAGCTGCTCGCAGATGAACTCGCACCTTCTGGCGTCTTTTTCCAGCACCAGAACCTCATGTCCCTCGTTCAATAGAGCGGCAGTGAGATAAAACCCTATCTTGCCACCACCGACCACGATGATATACATCGAAGCCCCCTTAGCCCACGACTAACTTTCTCAAAAGCTGCGCCCCCACCTTAGTCGGGCTGATAGTTTCCAGACCCAGGGTGTGATAGAGCTCCTCACGAAGGGGATCATAGACCCGGCAAACCACCTTGGGTACATTAAACATATATTTCGCTATCTGGGCAGCCATCACATTGCGATTATCCCCTTGAGTGACAGCGACAAAGGCATCTGCCTCCTCTATCCCCGCTTTTTTGAGCGAATCCTCATCGGTGCCATCGCCCACCATGGCTGTGCCATTGAAGTTAGTGGGGAGCCTTCTAAAACTGTAGGGTTCTATATCCAGAATGGTTACTTTATGCCCCTCTTCATCGAGTAATGCCGCTACCTGGGCACCAACCCTGCTGCAGCCCATGATCACTACATTCATGCTCCCTCCTGCTCAATTGCCTCTCGCCACACTAAAACCCGGCACGGAGCATTCCTGAGCACATAAGGCACAACGCTACCCAAGTCGAATTCTCCGAAGCGCTTCTTATACTCCATACCCATGATGATGAGCTCCACGCCCCGCTCCACTGCTTCATCCACTACGGCCGGCCCAGCCTCTCGCGCTTGAAGGAGGTCTGTCTCCACCTCGCAATCCAGTGTATCGGCAATTGTCTGAGCATGGGCCAGGACCTTTTCACCACTTTCGATCTCCGGTTCCATCTCGGCATCCAAAGGCAAGGATCGCTGCACCTCAATTACATGGACTACATAGACCTTGGCTTTCCTTTTCTTGGCCAGGGTGCAGGCGAGCCTGATGACCTCCTCATCCGCCTCCCCCCCGCTCACCGAGACCAGAAGCTTGGGCAACTCCATGCTCTCATCTCCCGGGTCTTTGCTCTAAGTGCCATATTATAACCCTCATGCCCGATTCCTGCAATGCCTTTTTCGCCGATTAGCGCCCCCTTTTCAGCCGCTCTATCTGGGTATCGATGAGAAGATCGGTGGTCTCTTTGAGCACCTCCAGTTCTTCCAGAGACAGGCTATCCAATTGCTCCAGGTTATACTGAATCGTCGAGATGATCTGCTTGCTGGGGCGTTGCATGGGGCGCATGAAATAGGTGGTGATGACAGCAACTATTGTCCCAAAGAAAAGCAGGGCTCCCAAAGCCATCCATACGCCACAGAATGCCTTTCCAGCCGCGGTTACCGGCATATCGGCTATGCCCGAGGTTGAGAAACCTGCAACCCCACAATATAGAGCATCGCCATAGGAGTTTATCGTCGTTCCGCTGGCGCCCCGGTCGGCAAAGTAAATCCCGGCGGAGAAAAGCAGCCACAAGATGATGAGCAGGGAAATCATCTGCAAGAAGGGTGTTTGGGTTATTATAGCCCTGAGGAACCTTATGATCCCCGGGACGCTGGGGGCAACCCTCAGCCTCACCCGCGGCCGCCTCCTCCACCTTAGCACCTCATCACCCAATCTGATCTTGCGTATCCGCTCGAAATGCTTTCCCTCTTTCATTCTACACCATCTCCTCCCTTCACTTTCATACTAGCCTATTCATGGGCGGAATTCTATCTTGGCTGTTATCCGTTGTCAATAGGGCGCAGTCCGAAAACCTGAACTCGCCCAGATAGATGAGTGACGCCTTAAGTGTGGAAGGTTAAAGTTTGGAACATAGCGTGGCAGTTCTTTGTGTCATTGCGAGCCCTTCGCCTTCTGTCATTCTGAGCGCAGCGAAGAATCTCAACATACGGCTCAGGATAAACTCCGCGAAGCAATCCCCAAATAAACCCAGGTAGGAGATTGCTTCGGCACTTTGTGCCTCGCAATGACATGGTCGGCTTTTTCAGGGATGTCACTAATGTATTGGACGATTACAAAAACTTGCCAAATATAGACAGCGATAGTAGAATATTTATGTGAATTCTTAAGCTTTCGGAGGATTGGGATGGATAAAGGGACGTGGACGGTGAAGGCAGGGCTTGCCCAGATGCTAAAGGGCGGCGTGATCATGGATGTGGTCACCCCGGAGCAGGCAAAGGTCGCTGAGGAGGCTGGGGCTTGCGCTGTGATGGCTCTGGAGCGGATCCCTGCGGATATAAGAGCTGCTGGAGGGGTCGCCCGCGTGGCAGACCCAAGCCTGATTTTAGCCATTATGGAGGCGGTCTCGATCCCTGTGATGGCCAAATGCCGCATCGGGCACTTTGTGGAGGCCCAGATGCTGGAGGCACTGGGGGTGGACTTTATCGATGAGTCTGAGGTTTTGACCCCAGCCGATGAAAGCCATCACATCTGGAAGCATGACTTTAAGCTCCCCTTTGTCTGTGGCTGTCGTGACCTGGGCGAGGCGCTAAGGAGGATCGCTGAGGGAGCGGCGATGATCAGGACAAAAGGTGAAGCGGGCACAGGGAATATCGTGGAGGCGGTCAGGCATATGAGGGCAGTCATGGACGAGATCCGCAAGATTGGGAGCATGACCACCGATGAATTTGTGGCCGAGGCGAAAGCTTTAGGCGCCCCCTTGGAGTTGGTGATCGAGGTGCATAAGGCGGGAAGACTGCCCGTGGTGAATTTTGCCGCCGGTGGAATTGCGACCCCGGCGGATGCGGCGCTGATGATGCAACTGGGCGCTGAGGGCGTGTTCGTAGGCTCGGGGATATTCAAGTCCAGCGACCCGGAGGTGAGAGCCAGGGCTATTGTTAAAGCCACCACCCATTATCGTAACCCTGAGATTATCGCCGAGGTCTCCAAGGGGCTTGGGTTGGCTATGCCCGGGCTGGATATAAAGACGATCCCAACGGAGGAGCTTTTAGCCCCCAGGGGGTGGTAGGATGAAAAGGATCGGGGTGCTTGCCCTACAGGGTGACTTTGTGGAACATATCGCTCTCCTGCGTCGCCTCAAAGTGGAGGCCCTCTCTGTTCGTTTGCCCCGGGAGCTTGATGGCTTGGATGGGCTCATCATCCCCGGTGGGGAGAGCACCACCATAGGCAGGTTGATAAAGGAATATGATTTGATGGCGCCAGTGAGGGGGCTTGCTAGGGAGGGCTTCCCAATAATGGGAACCTGCGCTGGCATGATCCTGTTAGCGAGGAGAATTTCGGACATAAATGTTGAACCTCTTGGGGCCATGGATATTGATGTGAGGCGTAACGCCTTTGGCCGGCAGGTGGATAGCTTTGAGACCGACCTTGAGATGCCTGTTATTGGTGAGCCTCCCTTTCATTGTGTATTCATCCGCGCCCCCTTCATTGAAATGGTGGGGGATGGGGTGGAGGTGTTGGCACGGCTGCCCGATGGCACCGGCGTTGCCGCAAGGCAGGGGAATATGCTCGCCCTGTCCTTTCACCCCGAGCTGACCGATGACCTCAGGCTCCATGAATACTTCCTAAGAATCGTGCCCGGGGACAGAGAGCGATGATTCGATCCCTATATCCCACCGACCTGGTATCGCTCCTTTTCTTCACCAGAAGGGCGCTCCCCAACGAGGCAATGGCCCGGGATAGGCTTGGCAAAAGAAGCCTGCTATTCCCTCAGGCTTTTCTTGAGCATTGGCTCCCATTGAGGTGCAGACGGCGTACCTGGGTCTCTCTAGAGCGCGGTCGTGTTCTCGGTATCGTTTCAGCTATGAGCTGCTCTGGTTCCACCGTTTGGCAGATCGACTATCTTCAGGTAAATGATGAGGAGTGCTGCCTCGCTCTCCTGGACAGGGTGAGCACCGCCGCTACTAAGCGGGGAGCAAAGAAGCTTTTCCTTCGCCTCCCCTCCACTAGCCCCCTCATCGATGGAGCGAGGCGTGCCGGTTTTTCGTGCTATGCCAAAAATTACCTCTACCGCTATGAAGGAGAGGGGGTATGTAAGGCTGCTGAAGTGCCCGAGCCTTATCTCTTCCGCCCCAGGTCCAGGGGTGATGAATACGGGCTTTTTGATTTATATAATGCTGCAGTTCCTATTCCAGTGCGCACCGCTGAGGGAATGACCCTTAGGGAGTGGCAAGAAACCAGGGGTTGGGGCTCCGGGCTGGAGGAGCATCGGGAATTCGTCCTCCAGAGACAGGACAGCTTGGTGGGATGGCTGCGAGTCCACGCCGCACGAGGGACGGGCTGCTTTGAAATCATGTTTCATCAATTGGATGAGGATAGTCTTGAGTGGCTGGTGAATTACGCTCTTATGTGCCTCGATGGCAAGTCCCCGATATGCTGTGTTGCTTCTGCCTTTCAAGGGCAACTATTGGGGCTTTTGGAGAGGCTGGATTTCGAGCAGGTGGCAGAGTACTCCACTCTGGTGAAGGAGCTCGCTTTGAGGGTTAGTGAGCCATTTTTTGCACCTGCAAGAGCATGAGGGAAGGTGATGTTTAGGAGAATTACCGACGATATGGATGCCTTGCTGGAGCGGTTGCCCCCTCACATTGCTCACCCGCTTCAGGAGAGGGAGGACCGCAGCGAGCTCCTGGAGGTGGTCATGGACCTGGGGCGCCCCCCCAAGGCTCGCTATCCTGAGGGTGAGATAGTGCTCAGTGAGAAGGAGGCTACTGAGGAGGATATTGAATATATTGTTTCCCGCATCGCTGCCTTTGGCGGCGATAACCGAGCGGGCATTGAGCGCACCCTTCATCGCATCTCAGCCATCAGAAACCGTGAGGGACGCATCATTGGGCTGACCTGCCGCGTTGGCAGGGCGGTCTATGGCACTATTGGGATTATCGAGGATTTGATCAAGTCCGGGAGGAGCATCCTGCTTTTGGGCGGGCCCGGGGTGGGCAAGACCACCATGCTACGCGAGGTGGCGCGCGTGCTTGCCGACGACTTGAAGAAGCGGGTGGTGGTTGTCGATACCTCCAACGAGATCGCTGGCGATGGAGACATACCCCACCCTGCCATCGGTCATGCTCGGAGGATGCAGGTGCCCACCCCTCAATTACAACATGCGGTGATGATCGAGGCGGTGGAGAACCATATGCCTGAGGTGATCGTGATCGATGAGATCGGCACCGAGCTTGAGGCTCAGGCGGCGCGCACCATCGCCGAGCGCGGGGTGCAGCTTGTAGCCACTGCCCACGGAAACACCCTGGAGAACCTGATCATGAACCCCACCCTCGCCGACCTCATCGGTGGCATCCAGACAGTGACCCTGGGCGATGAGGAGGCAAAGAGGCGAGGCACCCAGAAGTCCATCCTGGAGCGAAAGGCGCCCCCCACCTTCGACATCGTGGTCGAGATTCAGGACTGGTATCATGTGGCCGTTCACTCCGATGTCGCTGGGGTGGTCGATGCCCTGCTTCGGGGGCGTCCCGTTCCTCCAGAGGTTCGGTGGCTGGATGAGACCGATGAGGTGAGAAGAGAACAGATGGCACCCCGACAAGTCGGGGAGAAGCCCGGGGCAAGAAAAGGGCTTGCTGGCAGACCGACAAAGATCATGCCCTTTGGCATCAATCGCAGCCGGCTGGAACAAGCGGTGAAGGGCATGGGGCTGCCGGCGAAGGTAGTGGTCGATCTGGGGGAGGCGAATCTTTTAATGACCTCGAAGAGCTACTACCGCAGGAAGCCGCAGCCCATTCGTGATGCTGAGACAGCGGGCATACCCATCTATGTCCTTAAAGGCAACAAAGTCTCGCAGATGGAGCGCTGCCTGGCCAACCTCTTCGATGTGGAAGCCCCTGAAGACCCTTTTAGCTTTGCCATAAAGGAGGCAGAGGAGGCCATTGCCCAGGTCATGGAGGGGAAAGGCGCTGTGGAGCTCAGCCCCCAGAATTCCTACCTCAGGATGCTCCAGCACCAGCTAGCGGAGCGCTACAGCCTCTCATCACAGAGCACCGGCCGCGAGCCGCGAAGACGGGTGCGGATCTTTAAGGGAGAGGAGGGGTGAAGAGGCAAGGTATGGAAGAGACTATCTACACAATAGGCCATAGCAATCATTCACCCGAGACATTCGTACGGTTGCTGACTCAAGTCAAAATCAAGGTTCTTGTGGACGTACGGAGTAATCCTGGCAGTCCATGGGCCTCGTATGCAAATCCACGCGGCTTGGAGCGGATTCTTAGGGCAGCGGGTATCCAATATCTCTACTTAGGCGATATGTTGGGAGGTCACCCTGATGACCCAGACTGCTACAACCCGCAAACAGGTAAAGCCGACTATAAAGCAATGAAAAACAAAGAGTCGTTTAAACAGGGAATCAACCGACTTTTGGAAGCTATGAAGAAGTATCGTGTTTGTGTAATGTGTGCTGAAGAGAATCCTTCCTCTTGCCATCGCAACCTGTTAGTTGGCGATGATTTGCGTCAAAAAGGTGTTAAAATCCTGCATATCCGCGGCACCGGGCAAATTCAAACCGATGAAGAGCTTTGGAAAGAAAAGGCAGGGGTAGAAGCCAATCAACTTTCACTTCCGCTGTGAGGCCCTTAGTGACCATATACACAATTGGTTTTACCAAGAAATCGGCTAAAGAATTCTTTGAGGCTCTACGACGCAGTGGAGCGAAGCACCTCTTCGACATTCGTCTTCACAATAAATCGCAGTTAGCAGGGTTTACAAAGCGAGATGACCTGCGTTATTTTCTTAGACAAATTGTAAATATGGAATATCACGAGGTAGCGATACTGGCCCCCGAAGACTCCTTTCTAAGTGAGTACCGTAAAACGGGAGATTGGGCTAAATTTGAGCAAAGTTACCTAGAGCTAATTAGGCAGCGCCAAGTCGAGCGCCATATAGACCCAGGATTATTTGAAGATGGGGTTGTCCTACTTTGTAGCGAGGCTCAACCTGATCACTGCCACCGACGGCTGGCAGCAGAATACCTAGCACACTCGCTATTAGGCAATGCCAGTATTGAGCATCTTTAGTTAGCTATGAAACGTACAATCGTAATAACTGACCTAACGCAGATGCCGACAGCAGATGGAGTCTGTATAGCTGGAATTGACCCAAATTACCAAAGTATCCGCCCCGTGTTACCACCACCTGGCGTGCTACGGGAGCATCTCTATATCAAAGGAAAATTGGTTATTCGCCCAAGTGCTAAAGTTATATTTGACTTCCATCAGGTTTCAATTAAACCTCCACACATTGAGAACTTGGGCTTTGACCCTGATTCTATTGAGTATTTGGGGCTATGTGACAAATCAGAATGGGGAAAGGTTCTAGGTGCAAGTTCGTTCAGCACAGTTGAAGATATCTACGATGGCCTCCTCAAAGAACACCGCTGGGTCGAACCTGATGCAAATGTCAGGTCATTGGGTACCGTATCAGAAGTTCAAATCGAAGACATAGAAATTGAGCCTCTAAAGATTCCAGGACACTATAAACCGCGCCTAGCTTTTCGTGACTCAACTGGATGGATATTCCGTCTTCCTGTTTCTGATTTGTCTTTCCGAGCTTTCGCAGATTACGAGATTAGTAGGATTGGTACTATTTTGGCGGCTTCGAGTCAAATACTGAAGACATTGCAAAGCGCCAATCGTCTATATCTCAGAATCGGTTTACCTGGTCCATGGCGCAATCCATCTACCGGTAAGGTGGCTTCTTGGATGCAGGTTACCGGGATATACACCTTTCCTGACTACCTGGGAGGCAAATCATTTGCTGACTTTGAAGCAACAATGCGAAGTAGCGAGGCGAAAGCATATGATGTTAAGGAAATTCGCGAGAAATACTCAAAGGCATATACAAAATGGACCGAAGATGAGGACAATAGTTTAAGAAACGAGTATCTTCGAGGCAAAACGGTTGAGGGATTAGCACGTGATTTCCAAAGGAAACCAGGTGCTATCCGTTCTCGTTTACTAAGACTGGGTTTATTGAATTAACACCAGCTACACAAATAGGAGCTGAGGTAACCATTGTCCATATTCATCACCTTTGAGGGAGGAGAGGGCTCGGGGAAGTCCACCCAGGCGAGGGCGCTTCATCGTCGCCTTTTGAGTATGGGCATCCCCTCCCTTCTCACCCACGAGCCCGGGGGCACCCCAGTGGGAAAAGGTGTGCGAAGCTGGCTCAAGTTTAAGGGAAAAATCGTTCCATCGAGCGAGCTTTTGTTTTTCACTGCCTCTCGCGCCCAGCTCGTCGCTGAGGTGATTCGCCCCACCCTAAAAAGCGGGACTGTGATTATCTGCGATCGCTTTGCCGAATCCACCATCGCCTACCAGGGCTATGGCCGGGGCCTCGCTCTCGACCTCATCGAAGCTGCCAATAACATCGCCACCGGGGGGCTAAGGCCCGACCTTATTGTATTGCTGGACCTTCCGGTGGAACAGGGGCTATCACGAAAGAGGCTCAAAGACCGATTTGAGCGAGAGGAGATTACCTTCCACCAGCGGGTGAGGCAGGGCTATCTGGAGATGACAAGGAAAGAGCCCCAGCGCTGGCTGGTGGTCGATGGGTCTTTACCTAAGAAGGAGATCGAGCACCTCATCTGGGAGCGGGTGGAGCAGCTTTTGCCCAAAGTTCGAAAGAACGAAAAAAGGGGTTGAAAAAGTGTAAAAATGGTGGTATAATATTAAAAAATAAAGGAGGAGGTTCGGCTAATGGATGACACAAAGGTGAAGACGATCAGTCTATGTGGGGGATCAGGTGCTTGTCCTATGGTGAAGATAGGCGACGAACAGGTTGAGATCGGAGAGGAGGGCAATCTCTGTATTCTCACTAAGAGCCAGTGGGAGACCTTGAAGCAAAAGATATTGAACCAAGAGGCATAGGCAGCATATCTTGAAACAACCTTTAAATCCAGTCCTGAGAGGCTGGCAAGGGAAACCGGAAAAGTTAAAGCTAATAGAGGGAAGTTAAAAATCCCCTTGCTAGCAAAAGGGCAGGGGGATTTTTATTATGCTTGAGAAAGTAATCCTGGATGAAGATAGCATCCGCCGTGCCTTAACCCGCATCGCCCATGAGATTGTGGAGCGGAACCACGGATGCGATGGCATTGTTTTTATTGGCTTGCACACCCGGGGCGTTCCGCTGGCGAGGAGGATTGCCACAAACATAAAGGGGTTTGAACAAACAGAGATCCCGGTTGGCTTCTTGGATATCAGCCTTTATCGCGATGACCTCCCCTTTTTAGGGGTGCAGCCTCTCCCCCGCCCCACAGATATCCCCACCGATATCACAGGCAAGTGCGTCATTCTGGTTGATGACGTCCTTTACACTGGGCGGAGCATTCGTGCTGCCATGGATGCCGTTATCGACTTCGGGCGTCCTCGGTCCATTCAGCTAGTTGTGCTTGTTGACCGAGGCCATCGTGAGATGCCCATCCGCGCCGACTATGTGGGAAAGAATATGCCCACTTCAAGAGATGAAGAGGTTGAGGTGCGACTAAAGGAGACCGATGGTAGAGATGAGGTAGTTATTGTGAAAGGTGCGGGCGAGCGACAGTTCATCGGTAGGGAATAGCATTTTTAATTTGCGGGGGAGGGGGTTCCCATGGGATTTGCAGGTAGAGACCTAATCTCAATAAATGACTTTACAAACGAAGAGATTGAAGCGGTTTTAGACCTCGCGGAGGAAATGAATTCCCGTCTTGAGAAGGGTGAGGGGATGGAGCTGTGCAAGGGAAAGGATATGGCCACGCTGTTCTACGAGCCCAGCACACGCACACGGGGCTCTTTCGAGAGAGCGATGCACAAGTTGGGTGGGGAGGTGATTAGTTTTGCAGAGGCAAAGACGAGCTCGTCCGCGGCGAAAGGAGAGACAATCGCTGACACAGTGCGAGTTTTGGAAAACTATGCCGATATCATTGTGCTCAGGCATCCGTGGGAGGGAGCAGCCAAAGTGGCTGCTGACTATGCACAAGTGCCCGTAATAAATGCTGGCGACGGCGCCCATGAACACCCCACTCAAACCTTATGCGATCTCTATACACTCAGGCGGGAGAAAGGGAAGATCAAGGGCCTAAGAGTTTGTTTATGGGGCGATCTCAAATATGGAAGGACAGTGCATTCTTTAATCTATGCTCTGGCGAGATTCGGGGCAGAAGTTTTGTGCGCTCCGGTGCAGGGTCTGGACATGCCTGAAGCAGTTCTCAAGGGAATACGCTCAGAATATAACTGCGTCCCGTGCAAGGTCAAGCCAGATGACCTGAACTCCATGATGGGTGAGGTAGATGTCATTTATATAACCCCTTTCAAGCCCTATAATTTGGCACTCTGGCCAGATCTTAATGCGGGTTCTCCTACCGAAATTAATATTAGAGAAGCGCTTGAAAAAACCGATGTGGTATATGTAACAAGAGTTCAAACTGAAAGAAGGACAAAGGTAGGTGATACGGAATCGGTGGAAAGCTATCCTATAATGAACGGCCAACTCCTCAGGGAATTTAAGAAAAAGCCTCTTGTGATGCATCCCCTGCCGAGGGTGAACGAGCTTGCCTATGAACTCGACAAGTATCCGAGAAGCGTCTATTTTCGGCAGGCTGCGTATGGGGTGCCGATTAGAATGGCGCTCATAGCTCTCCTGCTCGGAGCTAGTGAGCTTGAAGTCCCTCAAAGCCGATGCATCGGCTCCCTTCTTCGCAAAATAGCCTATGAGAGGTATAAAGAGGTTTTTGGTGTGAGGTGCCCCAACCCAAACTGTGTATCGAACCATGAAAGAGAAAGCCGTTACCTCGTCCCCGAATTCAAGATGCTCAAAGGCGAGCCTTTGACGCTGAGGTGCGTTTATTGCGACTATGAAACACATCCGCCATATATCGCCAGTTCAGAGTGGCATGAGGGTAAGTTGGAAAACAAGAGATACTATAGCTCCGATAGTTTTATGCTAGGGCGAATCAAACCGAAAAATCTGATTATTTTTGGTTCGGAAAGCGAAGCTCAGGCTCGGGGGTTCAAGCGTAGCCAATACGCTACTTCTCCTAAGAAGGTTCGAAGGGGTGGAGGTTGAAGCTATTGATTAAAGGCGGCAGGGTAGTTGACCCTCGTAGTGGCATAGATGACATATTGGATGTGCTCGTTGAAAGGGGCGAGATCATGGGGATTGCCCCACAAATAAATGCTGAAAACGCTGTAACAATTGACGCCTCAAATAAAGTTGTTACTCCAGGTTTGATTGACATGCATGTGCATTTCCGCCAACCTGGGCGACATGAATATAAAGAAACCATTCGAACAGGTTCTCGCGCCGCAGCTAAGGGCGGATTTACAACGGTTGTTTGCGAACCTAATACTGTTCCCCCAATTGATTCTAAGCGGCGAATTAAGGCTGTCCTGGATATCGCCAAAAGTGAAAGCATTGTCAACCTCTACACGAAGGAGTGCATTACAAAGGGAATGAGGGGGAAAGAGCTAGTAAATATTGAGGAGGGTGTGAAGCAAGGGGCAGTAGCCATAACCGATGATGGCTTCCCCGTTAGAAGCATTGATTTAATCGAGGCAGCAGCTAAGGAAGCTGCACGATTTGGAATCCCAATATGCCCTCACTGCGAGGAATCGCGCTTGAGAGGCAGAAAAGAAGCGCTGGTTCGTAGACATTACAACTCCGAAGCCGAATATATAAAAAGAGATATCCATGTAGTGAGGGACACGAAGTGTTCGTTTCATTTTCCGCACGTAAGTTTGGCGAAGTCCATCACTTACATAGCCAGGGCAAAGCAGGAGGGATTACCTGTCACGGCTGAGGCAACCCCACACCATTTTACACTAACAGAGCAAGACGCCACAGAAATTGGCCCGAACGCTATAGTCAACCCTCCCCTGCGAACCGCTAGGGATGTAGAGGCAATCAAAAAGGCCTTACATGACAATATTATCGATGTCATTGCAACTGATCATGCACCACACGCCTATTACGAAAAGATGAGTAATAAACCACCTTTTGGAATCATAGGAGTCGAAACAAGCTTGGGGATAGTTCTAACTTACTTGGTTCAGCCCGGTATACTTTCTCTTAATTCAGCGATTGAAAAGATGACGGTGAACCCTGCAAAATCTTTGAACATAAAAAGAGGCGAGTTAAGGATTGGAATGCCTGCTGATATAACTATTATCGATCTCAATAGGGAGTGGGTTGTTGATGTAAATGAATTTGAATCTAAGGGCCGGAATTGTCCTTTTAATGGGTGGAAGTTAAAAGGTAGGGCTGTAATGACTATTGTAGGTGGTAGGATAGTGATGGATAGAGGTAAAATCTACGATCCACCCACCGAAGACCCTCGCTTATTGCAACAATTGACTTTGCCGATCTGACAATCAAATAGTAGAGTTTGAGCTGTGAGGTAAAGCGTGACCAAGAAAGCGATTTTGGTGCTGGAGGATGGCTCGGTTTATGAGGGCTACTCCTTTGGCGCCGATGCCTCTGCCTATGGCGAGGTTGTTTTCAATACCAGCATGACCGGCTATCAGGAGATGCTCACCGACCCCTCCTATGCCGGCCAGATCGTTGTTCCTACATATCCCATCATCGGGAACTACGGCATAAATGCCGAGGACTTCGAATCAAATCGTATCCAGGTGGCGGGCTTCGTGGTGCGTGAGGAGTGCCCCTTTCCCAGCCATTGGCACTCTAGCTCCACCCTGCATGATTATCTGCTCTCAAGCGGCATCCCCGGGCTCGCTGCCGTCGATACCAGGGCGATCACGCGCCGCCTTCGCTCGGCGGGGGTGATGATGGGGATGATCACCCGGGAACCGCCTGATGAGGCGCTGGAGAGGCTTTCCGAGCTGCCCCGCTATGATGACATCGATTTTGTGCGCCAGGTGACCACCGATAGCGTCTATAGCTGGGACGCCTCGCCAGGGGAAGACCCTCTCTATCACATCGTGGTCGTGGATTGCGGCCTGAAGATAAGCATCCTTCGCATATTGAGCAAGATGGGCTGTGCCCTCACTGTTGTCCCCTCGACCACCTCGGCGGAGAAAATTCTGGCCCTCAAGCCCGATGGCATCCTGCTCTCCCCGGGGCCCGGCGACCCTGCGCTGCCGTATCTGGAGGAGACAGTGCGAAATCTAGTCGGGCGGAACCCGATCATGGGCATCTGCCTCGGGCACCAGCTTTTGGGGCGGGTCTTTGGCGGCAGGACCTACAAGCTGAAGTTTGGGCATAGAGGGGCTAATCACCCCGTCCGTGACCTGGAGACTGGTCGGGTGCATATAACCGCCCAGAATCACGGATATGCTGTGGATGGGGACAGTGTAAAGGGTGGGCTTGAGGTGAGCCACATAAATCTGAACGATGGCACGGTGGAGGGGCTTCGCCACCGCGAGCTTCCACTGTTCTCCATTCAATACCACTCCGAGGCCTCGCCCGGCCCCACCGACACGGTCAACTCCTTCGAGCGGTTTATAGAGATGGTGAAGGGATAAAGATGGCTAAATATACCATAATTTTGGAACCCAACTACCCTGAGGAGGGCTACACGGTTAGAGTGCCAGCTCTCCCTGGGTGCATCACCTACGGGCGAACAAGGGAGGAGGCTCTTGAGCGAGCCAGGGAAGCCATCAGGGGTTTCATCGAGGGGCTGCAAAAAGCAGGGGAGCCAATTCCCGAAGAGGTGGCTCCTGCAGAGCTGGAGACGGTGGTTGTGTAAGCAGCGGTTCATAGAGATGGTGCGGGGGTGAAAGGGGGAATAAACATGCCTAATTTTCCCAACGTATTATCTACGGATGACCGCAAAAAGCTAGCAGACGACTTGAGATGGTCAAAAGTTGCTCTCTGGGTTTCGATAGCTAGTCTAATCGTAGCTACTACCGCTCTAATCGTTAGCATATTATGGTAGAGGGGATGCCTGAAGGGGCGAAGGCGGTGGTGGTAATGGGTAGGTTGGCCGACGTCGGCCTGTCTACCCGCAAGATGGACAGAGGGGTAAAATGATCTTACATAAAAACCTTCCTAAATTCGATGACAATTCATACGCCCATTTTATCACCACGAACACCTATAAGAATTATCCCTTCTTTCGTGATGAAAAGCTCTCACAAATTCTCTTGGAGGAATTGGAGTTCTATAGCCGTAAGCTTGCCTTTGCACTAATAGGCTATGTGATAATGCCCGATCATCTGCACCTCCTGCTTTGGAGGGATAGGGAGGAGAAGTCGGAATTGGGCATATCGAAGATAATGAACAGAATTAAGACGATGACGAGCAAGAGAGCTAAGCGGTATTTGTTCTACGGCGGTGGCATTGAATATGTGGGTAGGCTGGCCGACGTCGGCCAGCCTACCCGGGTGCCTTTTAGATTGTGGCAACCTAGCTTCTATGACTTCAATATCTATAATGAGGAAAAGCTTCTTGAGAAACTTGACTATATCCATAACAATCCTGTGAGGGCTGGGTTAGTTCTCTCACCAGGCGACTACGAATGGTCAAGTTATCGGCTCTATTTTTCAGAAGAGCCGGCTTTTCAAAGGAGAATAGATGTCCAAAATCTCTAAAGTCTTAGTGATCGGTTCCGGGCCCATCGTCATCGGGCAGGCGGCGGAGTTTGAATTTAAGGGGGTGATGTCGTGTATAGGTTAGATCGCATAACCATTGACCCCAAGGTTTTTCAAGGAGAGCCCTGCATCAGGGGGATGAGAATCCCTGTCTCGTTGATTGTTAAGCTCGTCTCCGCAGGTAAGACGCCACAGGATATCCTCGGGGATTACCCGGAGCTTGAACAGGAGGACATCAAGCAATCGCTGGAGTTTGCAGCATGGGTGGTTTCTGAGAAGACCTATCCTTTGACACAGTAGCATTGCCATGAGATTTTTAGCTGATATGCCTATTTCTCCGCGGACAGTCTCATATCTAAGGGAGATGGGCTATGAAGCCATAAGGGCGAATGAGCTGGGGATGGAGCGAGCCGAGGATGAACAGCTCCTTCAGTATGCCGCTGAGCAAGATATGTTTATTATCTCTATGGATTTGGATTTCGGCGGCCTTTTGTTCTTGTCAGGAACGATAAAGCCATCGGTGATAACATTTCGGCTGAGGAATCCCGAGGCAAACCGTGTCAACAGTATACTGAAAGATATGCTCCCCAAGCTGCAAGGCGAGCTTGAGATAGGAGCTATTATCACAATAGAGGAAGAGCGAGTGCGAGTTAGGAGATTGCCAATAAGATGAGGAAACATGTCCAAAATCTCTAAAGTCCTGGTCATAGGCTCGGGGCCCATCGTCATCGGGCAGGCGGCGGAGTTCGACTATGCCGGCACCCAGGCGTGCAAGGCGCTCCGGGAGGAGGGCGTTACCTCGGTGCTGGTCAACTCCAACCCCGCCACCATCATGACCGATGAGGGCATCGCCGACATCGTCTACATCGAGCCGCTCACCGTCGAGGTGATCGCCCGCATAATCGAACGCGAGCGCCCTGATGGGCTCTTGCCCACCCTTGGGGGGCAGACCGGGCTCAATCTGGCCGTTGACCTGGCAAACGCCGGCATCCTCGATAAGTATAATGTGCGCTCCCTGGGCACCCCTATAGATACGATCCGCAGGGCGGAGGACAGGAAGCTTTTCAAGCAGATGCTGGGGGAGATCGGCGAGCCGGTTCCTGAAAGTGCCATCGCCACCAATATGGAGGAGGCGCGCCAGGCGGTCGAGGCTATCGGTCTTCCGGTAGTGATTCGCCCCTCCTACACCCTAGGCGGCACCGGCGGCGGCCATGCCACCACCATGGAGGAATTCGAGTATATCGCCTCCATTGGCCTCGCGGTAAG
>JACUUT010000091.1 GCA_014859165.1 Dehalococcoidia bacterium | reverse complement strand
TGTGGGCAAGGGGATAACCTTTGACGCCGGGGGTATCTCCATCAAGCCCTCCGAAAAAATGGGAGACATGAAGGGGGACATGGCTGGTGGCGCTGCCGTTATCGCTGCGATGCGCGCCATAGGGGAGCTCAAGCCCAAGACCAATGTTACTGCCCTGATCCCAGCAACGGAGAACCTGCCAGATGGGGCAGCCCTAAAGCCTGGGGACATCGTGAGGGCGCTAAACAACAAGACCATCGAGATCGTGAGCACCGATGCGGAGGGGCGTCTCATCCTGGCCGATGCCCTCTCTTATGCTCGCAAGTTAGAGCTTTCCCCCCTGGTGGATGTCGCCACCTTGACCGGCGCCTGTCATATCGCCCTCGGCGATTTTTGCAGCGGCGCCTTTGGCAATAATCAGGAGCTGGTTGAGCGGGTGATTAAGGCAGGAGAAGAGGCTGGTGAGCGCATCTGGCAAATGCCCATGTATGAGGAGTATAAGGAACTGAACAAGAGCGATGTGGCCGACATCAAGAACTCCGGCGGCCGATGGGGAGGCGCAATCACCGCTGCACAGTTCCTCGCCGAGTTTGTAGAGGGAACGCCCTGGGTTCATCTGGATATTGCGGGCACATCGCGCCTTGAAAAGGACCGAACCTACGAGGTAAAAGGGGCAACCGGGGTTGCGGTGAGAACCCTGGTCAACCTCGTCCTGGCCCAGGAGTAATTAAATGAAGATCAAATGGCTTGGTCAGTCCGCCTTTCTCATTGCCTCGGAGGGGGACGCCAGGATTATTATCGACCCGTACCGGAGTGACATCCTTGGCGTATTGGGCGGATGGATCAGGTACGGAAGGATTGAGGAGGCTGCCGACATTGTGGTCATCAGCCACCGAGACCCCGACCATAACAACGTGGCTGCAATTCAAGGCAATCCCCAGCTCATTGAAGGTATCGGCACCTTCGAGGCCAAGGGGATAAAGTTTAAGGGGATCGCCTCCTATCACGGCCCCCTTGCTTTTCGCCTCAAGAGATCAAATACCATATTCTGCTTCACCGTAGACGACATCAAATTGTGCTTTCTCGGCGACCTGGGCCATCAGCCCACCGAAGAGCAGGTCGCCGCGATCGGCGAGGTCGATGTGCTCTTCATCCCGGTAGGAGGTCGCATCACCCTTAAAGCCTCAGGGGCGAGCAAGGTCATCAACACGCTAAAGCCCAGGGTGGCGATCCCGATGCACTACCGGACCGATAAGAACCTGCCCCTCCTCCTAGCCAAGATCGACCCTTTCTTGAAGGGGAAGGCCAATGTAAGGAGACTTGATACCAGCGAGGTGGAGTTCAAGCAGGAGGAGCTCCCCTCCCCTACCGAGATTGTGGTGCTAAAGCACGCCCTATGAGGGGTTGCCGTAACAATGTCTATACGACAGCGAAGGGGCGACCCTTCATCCATAGCGAATAGCTCGAAAAAGGAGGCTATAATGAAGGTCAAATGGCTCGGTCACTCTGCTTTTATAATCACCTCGGATGAAGGAATCAAGATCCTCACCGACCCCTACCGGCTGGGCATGTTCGGGGTTAATTACGATGAAATAAAGGAGGCAGCTGACATCGTGGTGGTCACTCACGAACACCCGGACCATAACAATGTCAAGGGGGTTCCCGGCAATCCCGAGGTGATAAAGGGTGCTGGCACACGCCAGGCTAAAGGGATCGAGTTCAGGGGAAGAGCAAGCTTCCACGACGACAGTGGCGGTAGCCAGCGAGGTCCGAATAATATATTCTGTTTCACCGTGAACGGGGTTAGGCTCTGCCATCTGGGAGACCTGGGTCATACGCTCAGCGACCGCCAGCTAGCTAACATCGGCGAGGTCGATGTCCTTCTCACCCCGATGGCGGGAAACTTCACCCTTGACGCTGCTGGAGCCCATAAGGTTGTGGACCAGATTAAACCCCGCGTCGTCATCCCGATGCACTATCAAACAGACAAGTGCCCTACCTTCCCCGTAACCGATGTCGAGCCTTTCCTGGCTGGCAAGAAAAATGTGAAAGGGTTGGATACTGCGGAGGTGGAGTTTAAGAAAGGGAAGCTCCCCTCGGCTACCGAGATCGTGGTGCTAAAGCATGCCCTATAAGGGATAGCCGTGACAGTGTCGATACCACAGCCGAGTGGCGACCCCTCACACATAGCGAATAGTTCGAAAAGGGGGGACAAAATGACCTATACCTATCAGGACGCCATCTTTGAGAAGGAGGAAGGGATTGCCACGCTGACACTTAATCTACCGGAGAGGCTTAACGCCCTCAGCCCGGGGATCAGGGAGGCATTGCTTAGGGCAGCGGAGGATGTGGCTCAGGACGACGATACCAGGGTGCTCATTATCACCGGGGCGGGGCGTGCCTTTTGCTCCGGTGCCGATGTTCGCGGCTTGGCGGGGCAGACCGAGATACGCTCCGGGGAGAAAGGGCGTCGGGGTATCATGGGACCCTTGAGCCTTCCTGTGTTCAGGCTGTCACAGTTGGACAAGCCGGTGATCGCCGCAGTAAACGGTGTCGCTGCTGGGGCAGGCTTTGGCCTGGCGATGGTATGTGATATTAGGATAGCATCGGAGAACGCCAGATTCATCTCGGTATTTGTGAGAAGGGGGCTCCCTGTGGAGTGGGGGCT
>JACUUT010000090.1 GCA_014859165.1 Dehalococcoidia bacterium | reverse complement strand
TCAAGCAGTTTTTTCCCCGCCATTTCGGGTATCTTCCTCGGCTCCTCCGCGGCCCTTATCGTGGTCACAGGGCGGGTTTGCACAATAAAGAGCCTTCCCCCGTCTTTAGCCCATTCAACATCTTGAGGGAAGGCGTAGAGCTCCTCGAGCTGCTTGCCAATCCTCGCCAGGGCAATAATATCCTCATCGGGCAATTTCTGCTTACCCTGTTCTGGTTCAAGAATGGGCACCCTCACATTGGTTTCCCCCAGGCCTTTGCCCCTTTTTGTATCGTGCACCACTTGCCATTCCTGCCTGGCGATCTTCTTATCCAGGATCTCCATCCCTTCCTTGTTAACCACATAGAGGTCAGGGGTCAGCTCGCCGGAAACGATGGGTTCCCCTAAACCGTAAACCGCCTCGATAACGACCTTGCCATGATCGCTAGTAACTGGCTCCAGGGTGAAAAGGACGCCCGACGTCTCCGACTGCACCATCCGCTGCACCGGCACTGCAATCCCTACCTCAAGATGATCAAAGCCGTGGTGGGCTCTGTAGAAGATGGCTCGCGGCTCGAAAAGGGAGGCCCAGCAGCCTTGCACTGCGGCGATAACCTCCTTTTCCCCCTCCACATTGAGGAAGGTGCGCTGCTGACCGGCGAACGATGCTTCAGGCAGATCTTCGGCAGTAGCTGAGGAGCGCACCGCTACCAAGCCACCCCCCATTTTCTCATAAGCTTGTGCTATTTCCTGCGCGATCTCTTCGGGAATCGCTGCGGCACTAATCGATTTTTTGATTTCTGCGGCTACCTTTTGAAGTTTCTCGCTATCATCGGGGTCTAAAGCGGAAAGATGCTTGCGAATTTGATCAGCGAGCTTCGATTTTTCAAGGAAATGAAAATAGCTATGGGCGGTAACAATAAAACCTGGAGGCACTGGGATACCGGCTTTGGTCATCTCCCCGAGGTTCGCTCCCTTGCCGCCAACCAGAGAGATATCCTTCTTGTCTACGTCCTCAAACCAGACGACCTTCGGAGCCTTATCCATAAAACGATTCTCCCTCTCTTTACAGGCTTGATAATCGTGTATTATAACACATAAAGGCCCTTTTTTGAACCTTTTCGAGCTGCGAGTTCGCGAATCTTTGGAAGTTTCTATTGTTCATCCTTAAGCTTCGCCATCACCTCATCGATGACCTCATCGGGAGTAGAAGCTCCCGCTGTCACCCCAAGGCGCCGACGATTTCGAAACCATGAAGGATCGATCTCCCGGGCCCTTTCAATGTGATATGTCTCAACAATAGCGGAGCATAACTCAGCAAGGCGCTGGGTATTGGCACTGTGGCGAGAGCCAACCACCAACATTAGATCCACCCTTTTCGCCACCTCCAGGGCTGCCTGCTGACGCTTTCTTGTCGCATCGCATATAGTATTGACTATGCGTAGCTCCGAGACGAGGCCAAGATGGGAATCAACAAATGAGGAAACAAAATGGGCAAAGCCCGAAAAACTCTGGGTGGTTTGGGAGAGGATGCCGATTTGCCGCGGTAGCTTATCAAATTTAGGGAGCTCAAGAGTGGCAAGTCCTTTTCCTTTAGCAAAGCCGAGCACCCCTTGCACCTCAGGGTGACTCTCCTCGCCAAAGATGATCAGGAAAAAGCCTGCGCTGGCTAATTTCCATGCGGCGACCTGAGCGCGGCGCACAAAGGGGCAAGTGGTATCAACTATTTGAAGCCCGTGATCTTTTATCTGCTCCAGCACCTTGGGGCTCACACCGTGGGAACTAATCGCCAGAATGTTCCCCTCAAGCTGGTCCAAGCTTTCTGCCACCTTGACCCCAGATTCAGCGAGCCTCTCCATTACCTGCTGGTTATGCACCACAGGTCCCAGGGTCTGGAGAGGGCCAAGTTTGTGGGTTGCCCTTTCCAGGATATCGATCGCCCGCCTCACCCCGGTGCAAAACCCCAATTCAGCAGCCTTTTCGATCTCCATAGACCCCCTGATAGCTCTCCGGGAGAAGCCGGGCGATCCGCCCCATAATGAAGTCGGTGCTCTGGGCTAATTGAGCTTTGTCCAATTTGCCATCGATGGGCGGTAGATTGAAGGGTTCACCGATGTTCACCGTTAGCTTGGGGCGACGAAGCCAGCCAGTGCCCTTCAGCCTCTCCGTCCCTGTGATCCCCACAGGGAGGATCGGGGCACCACTGCGCAGGGCGAGAAGCGAGGTTCCCGAATAGGCCTTTTGCATCTGAGCAGTGGGGCTTCTCGTCCCCTCAGGGAGCATCCCCAGCGCCAGCCCCTCCTTCAGCACCTGCTCCGCATAGCGGAGCGCCTCCCTATCCAGTTGCCCGCGGCGCACCGGAAAGGCCCTGAAGCCGCGCACCAAGGGGCCTTGGAGCGGATGATGAAACACCTCCTCCTTAGCCATAAAGACGATCCTTCGCTGGATGCTGGCGGAGAGAAGCGGGGGATCGGTGAGGCTAAGGTGATTGGCTACTACGATCAAGGGCCCCTGGGTAGGGACTTTCTCCTTCCCCCGCACCTTCCATCGCATCAGAAGGCGGAGCAAAAACCTCATAAGCATGGTTTCCAGATAATAGAAGAGGGTCATTAGCTCTCCCCCATCATGGCTAAAATCTCAGCTAGCACCTGCTCAGCGTTAATGCCATCGGTATCGATGATCCTGGCGTCTGGGGCTGGCTGAAGAGGGGAGACGGGGCGCTCGCTATCGATCTCATCCCTCTTTTTCAAGCC
>JACUUT010000020.1 GCA_014859165.1 Dehalococcoidia bacterium | reverse complement strand
TAGACGCACATTATAGCGGGGGCGGTGCCTCTTGATCAGGTTACACTCCAGGATGAGCGCTTCCTGTTCCGAATCGGTGATGAGGAATTCGAAGTCGCTCACCCGAGCGAGCATCCTCTGGAGCTTTGGGGAGAGGGCGAAGGGAACGCCAAAGTAGCTTCTCACCCGGTTCTTGAGGTTGGCACCTTTGCCCACATAAAGCACATTTCCTGAGGCATCCCTGAAAAGATAAACGCCCGGCTTTTGGGGCAATGCCTTCAGTTGCTCTTCAAAGCGCCTCGCTTCCATAATATCCTATCCCAGTAGAAAAGCGAGCACGATGAGGATGATGAGCATGGCCCCAGCGATGACCCCGATCTTTCGCAAATCAGCGATAAAATATCGATAACGGGGGACAGCCTGGGGTAAAGAGGGCTTGGAGGCCGAGGGTTGGGCAGGAGGCTTGGGGGCAGGTGAGGGCGAGGCGGATATAGCCACGGCGCGCTTCTGGGAAGCCTGCGACCTCTTTTTGCGCTTCCTCTCTTTGCTAACCTCCGCCTGCCTTGAAGCAACGCGATGCGATTTCTTAGGCATCTTTTACCCCACCCTGGTGACCCTGCCATCCTCCACGAGGCAGGTTGCCCTATTCATAAGCGCGCTTTTTATACTCCCTCTCATAAGCATGGCACATCGGGCATACTTTCCTATCGATATTTTTCACAAACCATCTGGCGATTCCGCCCTTAGTCCTTGACCTTTTACAAATTGGACAGGTGTTTTTACAAAATTCCGCTCGCCTGGACATTGGACCTCCTTAAATATGGTTAATCTTTGGCCCTGGGGTGCGCCTTCTCATAGGCCTGGCGCACATGCTCGCTAGTGAGGTGGGTATAAACCTGGGTCGAGGAGATATTAGCATGTCCCAATAGTTCCTGAACTGCCCTCAAGTCCGCTCCCCCACTCAACATATGAGTGGCAAAGCTATGCCGAAGGGCATGGGGGGTAACCCCCGTTTTAATCCCCGCTGCTTTAGCATAGGCCTTCAGGATAAGCCAGAAGCCCTGCCTGGTAAGTCGCTCGCCGCGGCGATTCAAGAATAAAGCATTATCCCCCTTATTGCGCAGAAGCAGGGGACGAGCTTCCGAAAGGTATTCTTCAAGGGCGTGGGTTGCTTTTTCATGGATGGGGATAATCCTCTCCTTTGAGCCCTTCCCAAAGCAACGCACAAAGCCTGCCTTGGGGTTTACATCCCCCGTGTCCAGGGCGATAAGCTCCGATACCCTCATGCCAGCAGCGTAAAGCAGCTCAATCATCGCCTCATCCCTTTTTGCCTCCGGGGAGGAAAGCTTGGCTGTCTCTCCCAGCAGCGCCGCCACCTCGGCGGGAGAGAGTGGTTTGGGTAAGGATTTGCCTACTTTTGGCGAACTAAGGTTCTCCGTTGGGTTCTTTTGAAGGTCCCCCTCACCAACCATGAATTCGAAAAAGGATTTTATCGCCGCAACCTTGCGAGCCACCGTAGCCGGGGCATAGTTTCTCTCCTTAAGGTTGAGGATATAACTTATGAGAAAATTGCGATCGACAGTAGACCACTGAGGGTCATAGCCTTGCACCATGGCCAGTTCTTCAATAAAAGTAGCGAGCTGATCAAGATCGTTTCGGTAGGCATCGATAGTATTTGGGGAGAAGCCCTTCTCTATAAAAAGATGATCCAAGAAGCTTTGGATTTCCTGCCTCATTTCCATCTCCTTCATCGATTCGAGCTTAAACTATTCTAACATAATCCCGTAAAAAATGCACTAGAAATCAAAAGCTCCTTGACATCTGGTATAAATCACCGTAGACTGCTCAAAAGAAAATGTCAATTAAAATAGGTATCGACCCCATCCTCTTTCGCATAGGCGGCTTCGAGATAGGGTGGCATGGGATCTTTGTCGTCCTCGCTATCATCGTCGGGATCGGGCTATCCATATGGTTTGCCAGAGGCGCTGGCATCAAGAGAGAGGTCATCTATAGCATTTCGCCCTGGGCCATTATTGGCGGGATTATCGGGGCAAGGCTGATCCATGTTATAGATTACCTGGGAAGCACCTATATTGATAATCCCATGAAGATACTTGAGTTCTGGTATGGGTTATCTATTTTCGGGGCCATCCTTGGCGGAACACTGGCCGTTTTCATATATACCAGAATAGGACATCTCTCCCTGGGGCGCCTGGCCGATGGCATTGCCCCGGCGCTGCTCCTGGCCCAGGCGGTAGGGAGGATCGGGTGCACCATAAATGGTGACGCCTATGGCACACCCACCACCCTACCTTGGGCTTTTGTCTATACCCATCCCAATGCTGCCGCTACCACCCAAATATCTCCCTATGCGGGGCACCCGTCGCCGGTTTATGAGATCATCTGGGACATCCTGGTTTTCGCTGTGCTGTGGCGGCTGAGGGGGCGGCTGAAACCGGATGGCTCGCTATTTCTCCTTTACCTTTCCCTATATTCCTTCGGGCGCTTTCTCATCGAGTTCAGCCGGGCGGTGACCCCGTATCAGATAAGTGTTGGTATCTTACATGAGGCCCATTTCATCGCCCTTTTGGTGATGGCGGTCTGTGTTCCACTGCTCATCTACAGGATGAGGCGAGCGAGGGCTTTAGCGGTGCCTGCGTTGGAGGAGGAGAAGCAGTAAACCTCCGGTCAAGGGACCGTTTATCAATCCCGCCTGTCATTCTGACCCAAAGCCCCCTTGTCGTTGCGAGCCCTTCGCCTTCTGTCATTCTGACCCTGAACGAAGTGAAGGGGAAGAATCTCAACATACGGCTCAGGGTAAACTCCGCGAAGCAATCTCTTCACCACCCTTTGAGATTGCTTCGTCCCCCGACAAGTCGGGGCCCTCGCAATGACAGGGGAAGCGAAGAATCCTTCGCTAGCGCTCAGGGTGACAGTTCTAAATACCCTTTGATCAACGGATTTTCGAAAAGGGCTCAAGGCTTTGGGGGGTTAAATTAGGTCGAAGAAGCGAAATCCAGGATGTTGAGCTGAAGCATCTCACCACCCCGCCACTGGTCAACCTCCAGGTTATAGACGATGTCCAGGCGGGGGGCGACCTCATCGATAAGGTTGCCCATCCTGAAAGCGATGCTGTCCCAGGTCACATCGCCATCCCTCAGCTTCAGCCTCAGGTGTTCCCCCCTACTGCCCACACTGCGACAATCCACCACTATTACATCCCGACTAATGAATGTTGGGTAGTGGTTGGCACACCCGAAGGGGGCGAGCTGCTGCATCATCCCGAAGGTTTTGCCCTGAAGAGAGGAAAGGGGGATCTCAGCATCAATGGGGATCATGGGGCGAAGGTCGAGAGAGACCAGCCGGTTTGCTGCAATCGCAAGCAGACATCCCTGAAGCCGCTCTAGATCTTCGGTGGCTATGGTGAACCCCGCTGCCATGGGATGCCCCCCAAAGCGAGAGAGGAGGTCGCTACAATCGGTCAGGGCAGCGATGATGTCAAACTCGGGGATGCTGCGGCCGCTTCCCTTGCTCCATTCCTTGCCCCGCTCGAAGACGACCACGGGGCGATAAAATTCCTCCACCAGCCTGCCGGCAACAACGCCCACCACGCCGCTAGGGAAGTCCTCGCCACCAACCATAAGAAGGGGGGGATCGGTACCCGTAGCAATCAGCTTCTCCCTCGCCTTGTCGAACACTGCCTCGGTGAGCCTTTGTCGCTCCGCATTCTTTCCCTCCAAGAGACTCGCAAGCCTTTGGGCTTCCTCTGAGGAGTCGGTCGACAAAAGATCATAGCTAATGATGGCATGATCCAGTCTCCCTGCAGCATTGAGGCGAGGCCCCAGAACCCAGGAGATGGCCTCAGTGTCAATACTCGAAAGGGGAACGCCGGCACGCCTTGCCATCTCCCTTAATCCCAATCGGCTTGTATTGTGTAACACCTCGAGGCCACGCTTCACCAGGTAACGGTTCTCGCCAAGGAGGGGAACCATGTCAGCCACTGTTCCCAAAGCAACCAGATCCAAAAATTGGGCTAAATCCTTCTCCTTTCCGACAGAGCTTAAAAGTGCCTGGAGGAGCTTGAAGGCCACGCCCACGCCAGCGAGCTCGGGGAAGGGATAAGAGGAGTCGGCTCTCTTAGGATCGACGGTGGCAATAGCTGGCGGCATTTGGCGGGGAACGGTGTGATGGTCGGTGATCACGATGTCAAGCCCCATCCTTCGTGCCCTCTCCACCTCAGGAGCACCGCTGATGCCGCAATCCACCGTGATCACCAGACTAACCCCCTGTTTGTATAGGTTCTCTAAGGCGGTGTGATTAAGTCCGTAGCCTTCCTCAATGCGGTGGGGAATATAGGGAACAGCCCGCCCACCAAGGGAGGAGAGACCCTGAGTGAGGAGAGCAGTGGCAGTGATCCCATCTGCATCGAAGTCTCCGTATATGGCAATGGTCTCTCCGGAGAGCAGAGCACGATAGACCCTTGCTATCGCTTTATCCATATCGGGGAGCAGGAAGGGGTCATTAAGGAGGCGCTCATCTGCGGCGAGAAAGGAATCGATCAGGGCTGGGTCGGTGATGCCACGATTGTAGAGGAGCTGAGCCAGTAAGGGGGGGAGGTCCATGCCGGCCTCGATCCTTCCCGGGAAGGACGGGGACTCCGCTGGGAGGCGAGACGGCATTTGCCAGCGGCTATGACTCACGCCTCCTCCCTATACCTTCGAAAGATCAGGGTGGAATTGTGCCCCCCAAAGCCGAAGGCATTGGATAGCGCTGTATCCACCCTTGCCTGGCGAGCAACATTGGGCACATAATCAAGGTCGCAATCCGGGTCGGGACAGGTGAGATTTATCGTCGGGGGAATGACCCCGTGCTGGATGGTGAGGACGCATATCGCCGCCTCAATAGCTCCGGCAGCACCCAGGAGATGACCCATCATCGACTTTGTGGAGCTAATGGGGATTCGATAGGCTCCCTCTCCAAAAACGGTCTTTATTGCCATGGTCTCGCTCCGATCATTTAGTGGGGTGGATGTGCCATGAGCGTTTATATAGTCGATCTCCCCGGGCTCAAGCCCTGCCTTCTTAAGGGCAATCCTCATCGCCCTCACACCCCCCTCTCCCCCCTCAGCAAGCTGAGTGATGTGGTAGGCATCCCCAGTTGCACCATAGCCTACCACCTCAGCCAAAATAGGGGCGCCCCGCTTCATAGCGAAGGGAAGGCTCTCCAGGATAAGGCTCGCAGCTCCCTCCCCGATAACAAAGCCATCTCGCTCAGCATCGAAGGGGCGGGAGGCCTTCTGAGGCTCATGATTTCTGGTGGAGAGGGCCCGTGCTGCATTGAAGCCAGCAAAGGTTAGCGGGATTATCTGAGCCTCGCTCCCCCCGGTGATCATCGCCTGGGCGTCACCGCGTCTGATGATCTCGAATGACTCCCCAATGGCATCAGAGCCACTGGCACAGGAGGAGGTGATGCAGAAGTTGGGGCCCTTTGCCCCAAGAAAAATAGCAACCTGACCTGGAGCCATATCAGCGATCATCATGGGAACGAGGAAGGGGCTGACCCTGTCGGGACCTCTTTCCATAAGCACGCGGTGCTGGCTTAAAAGGATGCCCAGCCCACCAAACCCCACCCCGATAATGACACCGATCCCACCAGCACTTGAGGCATTGATAATTAAGTGAGCCCGCTCCACCGCCTGAAGGGCGGCTGCTACGGCGAATTGAACAAAGCGATCCATCCGCCGTATCTCCTTGCGGTCCATATATTGGGCAGGGTCAAAATCCTTCACCTCGGCGGCGATCTTGGTCTCGAAGGGTTCGGAGTCGAACTGGGTGATGTGGTCCACTCCCGATCTTCCTGAGACCAGCGCCTGCCACATCGACGATACATCAAGCCCTAGGGGGCTGATCACCCCGATACCCGTGACCACAACTCTATCGCTCAAGGGAGTGCCCTCCTTTTTGTCGTAGTATATCACCTTGGAGGCGAAAATCACTACATAATGCGCTTCTTGACCCTTGCGAAGATTAAATCGTATAATAACACAGAGGTAAATAGAGAGTCAAGAAACGATAAGGCAGATGGCAAGGAACATTATAGCCCTGGAGAGCTTGGGCTGCAAGCTGAATCAGGCGGAGAGCGAATCTCTGGCGAGGCAGTTCGCCAAGATGGGATACCATATCGTGCCTCCCTCAGATGGTGCCGACATCTACATCCTCAATACCTGCACCGTGACCCACATCGCCGATCGCAAGTCCCGCCATCTCTTGAGACTGGCGCGACGGAGAAGCCCTGACGCCCTCATCATAGCCATAGGATGCTACGCTGAGAGGGCGCCGGAGGTGCTTGCTCATATCGAAGGGGTTGATCTGATCCTCGGCAACGATGAAAAGGCTCGCTTGCTCGATGTTTTAGGGGAGCGGGGCATGATTAGCACCAACTCAGCGATTTGCCCTCCGATGCTTCGCACTCGCAGCTTGGTAAAGGTTCAGGAGGGTTGCAACCAATTTTGCGCTTACTGCATTGTGCCTCTTGTCCGGGGCAGGGAGCGCAGCTTGCCCCTCGATGAGGCCGTTGATGAGGTCAAGGCGAGGGTTGAAATGGGCTACCTGGAGGTTGTGCTAACAGGGACCCAAATCGGGGCCTATAGACCGAGCTTGGAGCTCCTCATCCAGCGCATCCTTGCCGAGACCGGTGTTAGGCGACTGCGCCTTTCCTCCCTCCAATCACGGGACATCACCACTGAGCTTCTCGCCCTGTGGCAGGACGAAAAACTTTGCCGCCATCTTCACCTCCCCCTCCAGAGTGGCAGCGATCCGGTGCTGCGGCGAATGAGGCGGGGATATTCAGTGGACGATTATGAGAAGGCGGTGGTGATGATTCGGGAGGCAATACCGGATGTAGCGATCACCACTGACATTATGGTAGGCTTCCCGGGCGAAAGTGATGAGGAGTTTGAGGAGAGCCACTGCTTCTGTCAGAGGATGAGTTTTGCCAATATTCATGTCTTCCCCTTCTCGGAAAGACCTGGCACCCTCGCTACTTTAATGCCCGAGAAGGTTGGGGAGAGGGTTAAGAAGGAGCGCAGTGAGAGGATGCTTAAGCTGGCGAAGGAGAGCGCGCGCCGTTTTGAGGTGCAGTTTTTGGGGCGAACCATGAGGGTGCTCTGGGAACGGGAGGTTGATGATGGGGTCTGGGTAGGGCTCACTGATAATTACATCAGGGTATTTGTCCAGAGCGACGAGCCCCTAAAAAATAGGTTAAGTGAAGTTAAAGTAAATGAAGAAAGGAGACTACCATGACGGAAAAGGCACTGAAGAACATACGGGTTTTGGACGCTACCCACGTTTGGGCAGGACCGATAACGGGACTGCTCTTGGCCGATATGGGTGCTGAAGTGATTCATGTCGAAAGACCTGAAGAGGGGGATAGGCAGAGATCCCCACTTATACATGGGCCTGGCCTTTTAGGTGAGAACCTGGTGTTTCTATTTCTTAATAGGAACAAGAAGAGCATCACCCTAAATTTGGGGGCTAAAAAGGGTCAGGAAATTTTCAAAGTGCTAGTTCAAAAATCGGATGTAGTAGTGGAGAATTTTGTCCCGGGCACCACGGAGAGGCTGGGATTAGGGTATGACGCACTGAGTAAGCTTAACCCCCGAATCATCATGGTATCCATCTCTGGATTTGGGCAATATGGCCCCGATCGAGAGCGCCGCGCCTTTGATCCGGCAATACAGGCAATAAGCGGATTGACAAGCGTTACCGGATTTCCTGACAGACCCCCTGTGAGAAGCGGAGCGGTGATAGCCGATTTCTTGGGGGGGATTTTTGGGTTTTGCGGCGCTATGATTGCCCTTTACTGGCGCGAGCAAAGCGGTGAAGGGCAGTGGGTGGACGCATCCTTAATGGATAGCACTATCTTCACACTGGGGGACAGGATTGTTAGATATGCTGCCTTAGGCGAGCCTGAGCTGATCGCCCGTCTAGGAAATGCCTATCCCTTCTTGCCCCTAGATACTTTTTATTCCACCAAGGATGGGTATTTCTACTCCATAGGATTTGGGGAAGCTGTGGTTATTAAGCTTGCGGAGATGATTGGCGCTTCAGAATGTATACGCATTGATGAAGCAGCAGAAACCGGTATGGATCTGGGTTGGGCCCTGCTTGGACAGATAGACCGCCCGCTGCGAGAGCTCTTAAAGGGCAAGACAAACGACGAGGCGAAGGTGATTTTTGAGGAAGCAGGCCTCGATTTTTACCCTGTTCTCACCTTGGATAAGGTTATGGAACACCCCCAGTTCAAAGCACGAGATATGCTGGTGGAGGTGGAGCATCCTAAGCTCGGAAAGCTGAAGATCCCAGGCATAGTGCCCAAGCTTTCTAAAACACCGGGAAGTGTGGAAAGCGCTGGCCCTTCCCTGGGTCAGCACAATGAGGAAATATACTGCGGTCTATTAGGTTACACCAGGGAGGAACTTGCTAAACTGGAGGAGGAGAAGATAATCTAGAGACGCTTGGTAATAGGCAAAAGGAGAATGAAAGAAGGCGGCGTAGATTGACGCAAAGCAACTATATACAATATAATCTTTGCAAAAAAAGAGAGATAGACAGGTTAATATGAGTGCGCAAGCGCTTTCTGGCTTAAAGGAGCACACTATGGAGGAGGTCTATCGCCCAGCGCAAGCGAGGCGTATTCCCTGCGTGCCTGTTAACACGATAAAAGAGATAGTCAGTTCCGAGCAGTTAGCGCATCGGGTTATTTTGTAGAGGTTGACCATAAAGAGGCGGGGAAATTCAAATATCCAGGGGCTCCTTACAAGTTATCCAAGACCCCTTGGCGTGTGGAACATCCCGCCCCTCTCCTCGGCGAGCACAATGAAGAGGTTTACTGCGGGATGCTGGGCTATACTAGGCAAGATTTAGTGAAGATGAGGGAGGCTGGGGTAATTTAGAAGTTCATGGAGATGGGGGTAAAAAGGATGCAAAAGCTTCCATTAGAAGGTATTAGGGTTGTCGATTTCACCGTTGCTTGGGCTGGCTACCATATCACCCAATGGCTGGCGGTGATGGGGGCAGAGGTTATCAAGATTGAGAGCAGCCTGCATCCAGATATGATGCGGACTTTTTTCGCTCAAGACATGACACTTGTGCTAGGGCTGAACCTGAGCGTAAGTTTTGCTGTATTGAACTACGGCAAGAAGGGTTGCACCCTTAACATGAACCACCCTAAGGCTAGAGAGGTTGCTAAGGCGATAGTTAAGGTCAGCGATATAGTGGCTGAGAACTTCGGTGGGCCGGTAATGGAGCGCTGGGGACTGGGATATTCGGACTTAAAAAAGCTTAAACCCGATATCATCATGTACTCGGGGTCAGGTTATGGAAGAACGGGTCCTTATAAAGAATTTCCAGCCTTTGCTCCCATCATTGACGCCTTCGCTGGATTTACCGCTCTGAATGGATACATTGGTGGTGAGCCGCGTCCATTTGGTGTCGGAGGGTGGACTGATCTCACGGCAGCTCATCATGGCGTATTTGCTATTCTTGCAGCTTTATATCATCGCTCGAAGACAGGGGAAGGGCAACATATAGACCTCTCTATGAGCGAGGTAGCAGCTGCTCTTCTCCCCGAGGCGATTATAGACTACACCATGAATGATAGAGTGCGCGGGCGCCTAGGGAACCGGGATGACATTATGGCTCCTCATGGGTGTTATCGGTGTCGAGGGGAGGACAAGTGGGTTGCCATTGCAGTCTCCAGCGAGGAGGAATGGAAAGCCTTTTGTGAGGTCATCGGGAATCCTGAGTGGACCAGGGATGAAAGATTCCGCGATGGATTGAACCGGTGGAGGAATCAGGAGGAGCTGGATAAGCTGATACAGGAATGGACTCTAAATCATACCCCTTATGAGATAATGGAGATGTTGCAGAAAGCGGGGGTGATGGCAGGACCCTCCTCTAATACAGAGGAGCTAGTGCAAGATCACCATTTGGAGGAAAGGGACTTCTTCGTGGATATCGATCATCCTGAGATGGGGAGGGTGCGTTTAGCCCGTCTACCCTGGAGGCTGAGTGATAGCCCCAGGGGCAACTATCAACACGCCCCTTTACTTGGTGAGCATAACGATTATGTTTTTGGGGAGTTACTGAACATGTCTGGGGAGGAGATAGCCCGGTTAAAGGAGGAGCAGGTTATTCTCTAGGGGACTTCGAGATAACCCCTAAGCTGATAGCCTTGGCTCAGCGGAGGGCGCTTTACCTATGATGGTGGAAGGTAGCTTCTCCTCCACGAACTGGCGAACTACATTCCATTCACAAGACCGGTAAGTACCTCTTAAGCTCATATTCACTCACTTGAGCCCGGTACTGGTCCCACTCGATCTTCTTGTTCTTGATGAAAGCATGGAAAAGGTGGTCGCCGAGGGCCCTGCGCACCAACTCGCTTTTCTCGGTCAGTTGAATAGCTTCCCAAAGATCGGCAGGCAGGGTCCCCATCCCCCTTCTCTCCCTCTCCTCCTCAGTCATCTCGTAAACGTTTTCTTCTGTCGGGTCTGGCACCTCGTATTCCTTTTCAATTCCTTCCAGCCCGGCAGCCAGCATTACGCTGAAAGCAAGATACGGATTGCACGCAGGGTCAGGGGACCTGAACTCTATCCTCGTAGTGTTTTCCTTGCCTGGCTTATACTCTGGAATCCTGATCAGGTCTGCTCGGTTGCGCCGCGCCCAGGAAATGTATACCGGCGCCTCGTAGCCAGGAACCAGCCGCTTGTAGGAATTGACCCACTGGTTGGTGATGGAGGTGATTTCGGGAGCATGCTTGAGCAGCCCAGCTATGTAGCACCTGCCCACCTTGGAGAGATAATACTTATCATCCTTGTCAAAGAAAGCGTTCCTGTCACCCTTGAATAGCGACTGGTGCACGTGCATGCCGCTGCCATTGATGCCGAAAACGGGTTTAGGCATAAAGGTAGCATAGACCCCGTGCTTCAGGGCTATTTGCTTGACCACCAGGCGGTAGGTCATCACATTATCGGCCATGGTCAGGGCATCGGTATACCTCATGTCTATCTCGTGTTGGCTGGTGGCAACCTCGTGGTGAGAATACTCAACCCCGATGCCCATCTCCTCCAGGGTGAGAACCGTTTCCCTCCTCAGGTCGGTGGCTGCGTCCAGAGGGGTCAAATCGAAGTACCCCCCCTGATCCAGGGGCTGGGTCCCCTCTGAATCCTGGAAGTAGAAGTACTCCAGCTCTGGCCCCACATAGAGGGTGTAGCCCATGTCCGCCGCCCGCTTCAGGTTCCTCTTTAGGACATATCTGGGGTCGCCTTCAAAAGTCTCACCGCCGGGCATTAAGATATCGCAGAACATCCTGGCCACGGCTTGCTCCCTTGGCCTCCAGGGGAGCAATTGGAAGGTGGTGGGGTCGGGCATGGCCACCATATCACTCTCATCGATGCGGGCAAAGCCCTGGATTGAGGAGCCGTCGAAACCCATCCCCTCCTCCAAAGCCCCCTCCAGCTCCTCCACCGTGATGGTAAAGCTCTTGAGCATGCCCAGGATGTCGGTGAACCACAGAGTGATGAACTTTACACCTCGTTCCTTGGTTTTCTTAAGGACATAATCCTTTGCCTCGGCACGATCTTTAACAACCATCAATCCTCCTAATTCTCGTGGTGGCTGGCTATTATCAAACCATAAATTAGAGCCAAAGTCAACGGAACCGTTGCATTCTGCTCCTCTTTTGTGAGAGTAGTTTGTGTGTTATACTGGCATCAAGATGGATGATCAGATTAAGCAGGCTATCGAGGCCCTGAAAAAAGGGGGTATTGTCGCTTTCCCAACGGACACTGTCTATGGGCTGGGCGCTAGTGCCTTTGATGAGGAGGCAGTGGCAAAGGTTTACAGGGCAAAAAAAAGACCATGCCACCTGGCGCTTCCCCTGCTCCTTGGCGATGTCTCCCAGATAAAAGATGTGGCCCGGGATGTGCCTGAGATCGCATGGCGGTTGGCAGAGCGCTTCCTCCCCGGTGCTTTAACTCTGGTTTTACATAAAACACCTTCAGTATCGAGTCTGATAACTGGAGGGGGCGAAAATGTTGCGGTGCGGGTGCCGGATCATCCAATTCCTATCGCCCTTATCGAGGGGCTGGGCGCCCCGATCACCGGGACAAGCGCCAACCTCAGTGGCAGCCCCAGTCCCCTCACTGCTGATGAGGTCTACCGCCAAATGGGGGACAGGGTTGATCTCATCATCGATGGCGGTAGGTGTCCTGCCGGTGTGAGTTCCACGGTCATCGACCTCACCGGTGAATCGCCAAGGATCCTGAGGGAGGGGGCGATAAGCCGGGAGGAGATTTTTCGTACTATTCGGTGGGCTCTACTACGCGGAAGCTGAATTTATAAAGCATAGGCAATGGTTCCTTACGACGTAGCGTAATGTTCGAAAAACGGGGGAAACAATGAATATCGCTATTGGCTGCGACCATAGGGGACTGAACCTTAAAAAGGCGATCATCGAGCTGCTTTCCCAGATTGGTCATAGCTGCGAGGACTTCGGCTGCCATGATACCACCCCAGTAGACTATCCCGATATTGGAGGCAAGGTTGCCAAGGCGGTGGCCGAGGGGCGCTTTGAGCATGGCATCTTGATATGCAGCACGGGCATCGGCATGAGCATGGTGGCCAATAAGGTGCCTGGAATACGTGCTGCCCTTTGCCATGATACCTTGAGCGCCTACCGCAGCCGAGCACATAACGATGCCAATGTCCTCTGCCTTGGGGAGTGGGTTGTTGGGGAGGGCTTGGCGAAGGATATCGTTAAAGCCTATCTTGGCGCTGAGTTTGAGGGGGGGAGGCACGCCCAGCGCCTGGAGAAGATGCAAGCGTTTGAAAAGCTTCCTTGACAAATCTCGGTTTCCACTGATATTATGTCTTGATCTCAAGGTGAAAAGCGCTGTGATACTGGATAGCATTAACGAGCCTGCCGACCTAAAGGGGCTCACCACTCCGGAACTGGAGCAGCTTGCCGCTGAGATTCGAAAGGAGATCATCGCCACGGTGACCGCCAATGGTGGGCATCTCGCCTCCAACCTGGGGGTGGTGGAGCTCACCATCGCCCTGCATCGCACCTTCGAAAGCCCCCGTGATAAGATTGTGTGGGATGTGGGGCATCAGACCTATGCCCACAAGCTGCTCACCGGGCGCCGAGAGCTCTTCCCAACCATTCGCCAGCATGGAGGGCTTAGCGGCTTCCCAGAGCGGGATGAGAGCCCCCATGACCACTTTGGTGCGGGGCATGCCTCAACCTCGATCTCCGCGGCGCTTGGTATGGCGATCGCCCGCGATCTGGCGGGGGAAAGCTATAATGTGGTAGCGGTCATCGGCGATGGCGCCATGACAGGGGGGATGGCCTTTGAAGCCCTAAACCAGGCGGGACATCTGGGCACCCGGCTCATCGTGGTCTTGAATGATAATGGGATGGCGATCTCGCCCAGTGTTGGCGCCTTATCCCGACTCTTTTACCGGCTCAGGCTCGACAGTCGCTACTATCGAGCTAGGGAAGAGGCATCGCAGGTAGTTACCAAGCTACCCTTGGGTGCACAGCTCTCTCAAGTGGGGAAAAGGGTCAAAAAGGGATTCAAGGGATTGATTATTCCCTCCATGTTCTGGGAGGAGCTTGGCTTAACCTATGTTGGGCCTATCGATGGTCATGATATTGCCGAGCTAGAGACGGCGCTCACCCAGGTAAAAGAATACCCTCGAAAGCCAGTCCTTGTCCATGTGGTTACCAGGAAAGGCAAAGGTCATAGCCCTGCTGAGGAGGATGCGGTTAGTTTTCATGGCGTGCCCCCAAATCAAGGCACTAACGAAAACACCCCTTCCT
The DNA here is from genome assembly GCA_014859165.1 of Dehalococcoidia bacterium. Taxonomy (GTDB): domain Bacteria; phylum Chloroflexota; class Dehalococcoidia; order E44-bin15; family E44-bin15; genus Kmv38. The sequence continues at coordinate 2,812 of JACUUT010000020.1, read as the reverse complement.
ATAGCGAGGTCTTCGGCCATACCATCCTCCGCCTCGCCAGGGAGAATCCTAAGATATTAGCAATCACTGCGGCGATGCCTGAGAGCACAGGGCTGATCCTTCTCGCTCAGGAGTCCCCGGAGCGGGTGTTTGATGTAGGCATCTGTGAGCAGCACGCTGTTACCTTCGCCGCAGGGCTTGCCACTCAGGGATTTATCCCAATCGTGGCCATATATTCCACCTTCCTCCAGCGGGCCCTGGATCAGATCATTCACGATGTTTGCCTCCAGAATCTGCCGGTGATCTTTGCCATCGATCGGGGGGGCATTGTGGGCGAGGATGGCAAGACCCATCAGGGCGCCTTTGACCTTTCTTTCCTTAGCTTTATCCCAAACATGGTTCTCGCCTCCCCGAAGGACGAAAACGAGCTTCAGCATCTCCTCAATACTGCGGTAAGGGCAGAACGCCCCTTTGCGATTCGCTACCCCAAGGGCTCGGGATTGGGTGTGCCTCTTGATGAGAAACTGCATGAACTCCCTATAGGGGTGGGGGAGGTGCTCAGGGTTGGGGAGGATGTTGCTATCCTCGCCCTCGGTGTTACCGTGACCCCTGCACTGGAGGCGGCCCGGATGCTGGCTGAAAAGGGGATAGAGGCTACCGTGGTCAATGCCCGATTTATCAAGCCCCTGGACTCCTCACTCCTCCTGGATGTAGCCTATAGGACCAAGCGGGTGGTTACTGTTGAGGAGAACGCCCTTTGGGGTGGGTTTGGCAGCGCGGTGCTGGAGCTTCTGGAAAGCGCTAACATCCACGACTTTCGGGTGGTGCGTATGGGCTTGCCCGATGAGTTCGTGGAGCACGGACCTCAGGGATTGCTTCGTGCTAAGTATAAGCTGGACGCCGCGGGGATAGCGAAGCGGGTTCTTTCATCTTTTTTCGAACCGGGCGTTCATCCCCTAAAGAAAGCTGGGAGATTAGAATAAGCTTTACTTATGGTGAGGTCGAAGTATTTGAAAGTATCAGGTGCCTGGGTTTACACCTGGTATTTTGTTAATAGGGCTGGCGTTCCCTGGTGGAGCACGAATATCAGGGGGATAGGTTTTAATGAGCTTTAGGGAAAGGTGGGCAGAGCTTCTCTCTCAAGCGTTGAAATGGCCTCTAAGGCGGAGGGCTTTGTTTACATCGCTAGGGGTTACCTTTTGGTTGGGGATCACTGCGCTTTTTTTATTTGCCTCCCTTTGGGTGGATGGGGTAGCCCATTTCCCGAGATTTGTCTCCCCGCCGCTCAGCTTCATTATAGGCTCGCTTCTCCTCGCCTTGTGGGCCTTTCTAGCCGTGTGGCCCGTCATGCGCTTCTTCAGGGCCGGGGGATCGCCGGTGCCCCTTAATCCACCACAGGAGCTGGTCACCACCGGCCTCTATGCCTATGTCAGGAACCCCATGGTCAGCGGCTGGCTCTGCGGCATGTTCGGCCTCGGCGTCTTGCTGGGGTCGATTACCTTTACCTTCATCTCAACCCCACTTTTTGCAATCCTCAATGTGCTCTATCTCAAAGCCATTGAAGAGAGGGAGATGGAGAAGAAGTTTGGGGAGGAATATCTCAGGTACAAGGAAAGGGTGCCCATGTTCATCCCCAGGCTGAGAAAGTGATAGAATGAACTTAGTGGAGAAAGCAAATCTTGCTACATTGCGGGCTGTGCACCAGCCAAAGATCAAGAGGTGATAAGAAAAATGAAGCTGGCGATCACTGGAAAGGGCGGCGTGGGCAAGACTACCCTAGCAAGCATACTAGCACATCTTTACGCCGCTGAGGGCAAAACTGTACTGGCCATCGACGCTAACCCCGACGCCAATCTCGCCTCAGCTTTGGGCCTCCCCCATGATAAGGCACAGCGGATCACCCCAATCGCTGAGATGAAGGAGCTGATCGAGGAGCGCACCGGCGCTAAGCCGGGCACCAGCGCCCCATTCTTCAAGCTCAACCCAAGGGTTGATGACATCCCTGAAAGGTTCTCGGCGAAAATAGATGGGATCAGGTTGCTTATCATGGGTACGGTGAAGACGGGGGGGAGGGGTTGTATGTGCCCGGAGAGCGCTCTCCTGAGAAATCTGATGAATCACCTCCTCTTGAGGCAGTCAGATGTGGTAATTATGGATATGGATGCCGGGGTGGAGCACCTCGGTCGGGGGACGGCACGGGCGGTGGATGCCTTTATCATCGTTGTTGAGCCGGGGAGAAGGAGCATCCAGACAGCGCAGGCGATCCGGGGTCTAGCATTGGACCTGGGTGTCAAGAAGTGCTATGTGGTGGGCTCGAAGACCACCGCCGATGCTGACTGCCAGTTTATCACCGATAGTATGCCCGATTTTGAGATTCTGGGCTTTATAAACTACAGCCCAAAGATTATCGAGGCGGATCTAAAGGGGATGAGCGTGTTTGACGCCGCTCCAGAGGCAGTAGCGGAGGTAAAAAGAATAAAGGAAAGGCTAGAGGGTAAGGAGGTAAAATGAGCAAGAAAACCGTCAGGGACATCGATGTCAGGGGCAAGAGGGTTTTGGTCAGAGTTGACCTCAATGTTCCCCAGGATGAGAGGGGTGCCATCACCGATGACACCCGAATTCGAGCGGTGCTCCCCACCATCAACTATCTCATCGATAACAAAGCGAGGGTAATCCTCTGCTCCCATTTGGGGCGTCCCAATGGCAAGGTGGTGGAGGAGCTGAGGTTGACCCCAGTGGCCAAGCGGCTCGCTGAGCTCCTGGGCTCACCTGTGGAGATGGCAGCCGATTGTATCGGCCCCGAGGTCGAAAAAGCTGTGGCGAGGCTCGAGAA
>JACUUT010000089.1 GCA_014859165.1 Dehalococcoidia bacterium | reverse complement strand
TTTCTGGTTCTAGCTCTCGTTCCTGATACACCCTCTCAAGCCCCTCCTCATCCATTTTCATCAACTCACGCAGCATTTCCTCATATCTGCCCTCTTTAATCACTTTAACTGCATCAGCCAAATGCTTTGCCCGAGGAGCGATCTTGCCCCCGTAGATCCTCCTTGCAAGTTGGAAAATGTGATATTGGGGCAATTCTCCCATGCACCGGCTGGCACATAACCCACATTGGATGCAATCGAAGGAAAGCTCAGCAGCTTTGGCAATATTGCCCTGTTTTATCGCTGAAATACAATCCATAACCGAAATGTCTTTAGGGCAAATCTTGGTGCAGGCATTACAGGCGAGGCAACGGAAAACCTCAGGGTAAAGCTTGAAGATATCCTCAGGGGCAGGCTTCAGCTCTTCGAAATTGCAGGCGGCTCGATTGGCGGGATAAAAAGGGATCTGGGTTAAGTACATGTCCGGCTCAACCTGAGTTTGGCAAGCCAATCCATTATATATGTGGTAATCTCCGGGTTTGCGATAGACTGTGGAACATGCCCCACACTTCCCATCACGGCAACCGCAGCCTCGAATGAACTTATAGCCGGCATATTCCATCGCCTTCATAATAGTAAGTGTCTCAGGAACCTCATACTTATGCCCCATGATATAAATAGGGATGAGCTTTTCCTTTATCTCTGCCGCTATCTCCGCAGTTGCATTTTGGGTCTCTATGCTACTCATCCACGTCCTCCTTGTAATTCTATAATAAACCATGCGATGCAAGCAAATCAACCGGGTTCACCAGGTGTTTCTTGAACCATCCCTTGGCTTCGCTTACCCCGAAGGCTAGCCCCATAAGCTCGCTGAAATAGAAGATGGGGAGCGCCTTTTCGCCATCAGGCTTTTGCCTTGATTCCAGATTTGACATGCATAAAGGGCAGGCGGTAACAATGGCCTCCGCCCCCACCCCGCGTGCTTGAGCGGCGATCTCCGAGACCAGCCTTACCACTATATCCCTTCTCGTCAGGGAAAGGCTCCCCCCACAGCAATCGACCTTGCTCGACCAGTCAAGGACATCTGCCCCCAGGGCATCCATCAAAATATCCATCGATTGGGGATTCTCGGGGTCATCAAAGTGGGTAACCTTTGGTGGGCGAACAAGGAAACACCCATAATAGGAGACCAATTTAAGCCCGGCAAGGGGTCTTTTCACCCTTTTCCGAGTCTCTTCTATTTGTATATCATTGTAGATTATATCCAGCAGATGCCTTACATCGAATTTTGCCTCATAGGGCATCCCGATCAGTTCTGGCAGTTCCTCCCTGAGGCGGGCATTTTCCCTGGCCTCATGCCTGGTGGTCTTCAGCCTGAGGTAGCAGGCGGGGCAGGCAACTGCCAAATCCAGGTTTTCCCTTTCAGTAAGTGCGAGGTTTCTTCCCGCGAGGGCGTGGCTGAGCCTGAAGTTAGTGCAGTGCCCTGATGAGGCGCCGCAGCAGTTCCAGTCGGGAATCTCCTCAAGCCCCACCCCCAGAATCTGGCAAACCGCCCTCACCGAAAGGTCGTATTCCTTGGCTGTCGATTCCAGTGAGCAGCCTGGATAGTAGGCGAACTTCAAGCTGACCCCTCCTTTGTCCTTTCGAAGATGGCTTTTATCTCTTCTACCCCTTTTACCTTAGGAGGGAGAAGGCTTAACTTTCTCTTTAAAAGCATCTTCATTCCCAAACCGATGTCGCTAAAAATATCTCTAGTCCTCATCTTGAGCAGGAGGAGCATCGAAAGCTCGTGCTGTTTTCCCCACATTTTGATGCTTCCCAGGAAGGTCTGATGGAAGATGGGGATAATGGTCTCTTTGCCTTTCACCTTCTCCTGAAGCGCCATCTCTCTCAAGGTATCCATCACCCTCAAGACATCTACCTCGTTGGGGCAGCGGGCAACGCAGGTCTCACAGGTGGCGCAGAGCCAAATGGTGGTGCTGGAGAGCACCTGCTCCTTGAGCCCCAGTTGCACCATCCTTATTATCTGGTTAGGGAAATAGTCCATAGCAAATGCCACCGGGCAGCTCAGGCTGCAGGTGAGGCATTGATAGCAGCGCTCAAGCCCAGCCTCGCTTATTTCCCTAACCCTCTTTGAGAAGGCGGGATCACCCATCTCTTGAGCCTGCTCGCTGATGAACTGCATCACAATTTCTCCGGCACCCCTAGGAGTTCACTCTCTTGGAAGGTGGTCAGGGGCAATTGCTCTTCCAGGCTTCGACCAGGGATATAATCAAAGATCTTCTGCGTCTTTAAGCCAACCAAGCGGAAGATATTGGCAACAGGTATATCGTTAGGGCAGGCCTCCTGGCACATTCCACAGCCCACGCAGGAGGTTACCATATGGGTCATCCTGGTAAGATGGAAGAGCAGGGTATGTGGAGGCATCCTTATCGTCCCCCTTCTCTCCGCCCATCCCAGATACTTCTCCGCTTCCATTTCGAAGGTGGGGGAATCGAAGAAGCATTCCTTGCAGTAGCATAAGGGGCAAACGGTTTTGCAATTGTGGCAGTTGATACAGGGTGCGAAAAGTGTCAAAAGCTTTTCTACCCCATACATATCTTTCTGGGTCTGCTCCAGAATCTCGTCCCTCTTTTCGATTCTTTGTGCCATGAGTTGTGAGATGGCCTCCTCTCGCTTTGCCACCTCTGTTTCATTGCTATCCTTAAGCTCCAGGGCTTCCAGAATCCTCTCCCCCTCGGGGGTGGATGCCTGGATGATGATGCCTTTTTCAAAATCAATCCCTATTAAACCAATGGT
>JACUUT010000019.1 GCA_014859165.1 Dehalococcoidia bacterium | reverse complement strand
TTGCCAAGCCACATACTCTCACCATGTCAGCGAGGTGCGTCGAAAAAACCAAAGTGGTCGCCTTAGATGGGATAGCACTCCGGCATCTGCTTGAAGAGGACCCCCATATGGGATATAAAGTTATGAGAGAGCTTGTTGACATAGTCTACTCTCGGCTCAAAGCTTCTAGAGAAATGCTGGCGCAAGTTTTATCTATAGCTTCCCATGACCTAAAGGCTCCCCTGGCCGCGGTTGAAAGCTATCATAAAGTTATGCTCGGTGGTTACGCTGGGGAAATCACTGAAAAGCAAAAGAATATGCTGTTGAGAAGTAGCGAGAGAATAACCGGACTCCTAAATCTAATCGATAATGTCTTGGACATTTCCCGCATCGACACCAGAGAGTTAAAGATGGAAGCGACATCTTTGCTCAAAGTGGTGGAAAGCACTAGGGAAATCATCCAGCCTCTAGCCGAAGAAAAAGGGCTGAGATTGAAGGTCGAGGTGCCTAAAGAGTTGCCCTTGATCACTGGTGCGCCAACCCGCCTACAGCAGGTGCTTACCAATTTGCTGGGGAATGCGGTTAAGTTTACCCCTGGCGGGGGATCAGTAACTCTTAAAGTGGGTGAGGAGGATGACCATATTCTGGTGGAGGTCATAGATACCGGTATTGGCATCTCACCTGAGGAATCACCCAGGATATTTGATGCCTTCTATCGAGGTATCAGCGTGGACACGACGGGGGCTGGCTTGGGACTCTCCATAAGTAAGAGGATTATTGAAGCCCATAGCGGCAAGATCTGGGTAGAGAGCCCTTGCCCCGAAAGCGGGATGGGAAGCAAATTCAGTTTCACCTTACCCAAAAATCCAACCCAGGGTGAAAGGGAAGGGGTATGAGGTTATGAAAGCAGGGACCAATCTAGAGAAGGTCTTAGCAAGCGGAGGATTTGCGGTGACCGCTGAGGTAGGTCCCCCCAGAGGTGCTGTACCTAGCGTCATCCAAAGGAAGGGCGAGCTGCTTAAGCCTTTTTGCGACGCCTTGAACGTAACTGATAACCAGACCGCCATTGTGCGAATGTCAAGCCTTAGCGGCTGCATCCTCTTAAAACAACTGGGCGTTGATCCGGTGATGCAAATGGTTTGCCGTGACAGAAACAGGATTGCCATTCAAAGCGATATCTTGGGGGCAATGGCTTTAGGCATCGGGAATATCCTTTGTTTGAGTGGCGACTACCAAAGCTTTGGCGATCATCCTACGGCCAAGAGCGTTTACGACCTGGATTCCATCCAACTTATCCAGATGTTACGCCAAATGCGGGATGAGAAGAAATTCCTATCTGGAGAAAAGATCTCAGGAGAGGTAGCACTGTTTATCGGGGCTGCAGAGAATCCCTATGCCGATCCTTTTGAATACCGAGTTCTGAGATTAGCCAGGAAGGTAAAGGCTGGGGCTGATTTTATCCAAACACAAGCCGTTTTCGATGTCGGCAAGTTCGCAAAATGGATGGAAATGGTGACGGATCGAAGGCTGGACAAGGCGGTCCATATCCTTGCCGGGGTAATACCTATCAGATCAGTAGGGATGGCCCGCTATATGCGGGACAAGGTACCCGGTATAAGTGTCCCTGACGAGATAGTCACCAGGATGGAAGATGCTAAGGATGCTCGGGAGGAAGGGTTAAAAATAAGTCTTGAGATAATAGGGCAAATTAAGGACATACCTGGTGTTCACGGCATCCATATAATGGCAATCGGTTGGGAGGATATTGTGCCAACGATCGTGGAAAGGGCGGGATTGCTACCTCGGCCATTGATGTAGGAGGAGAAATGCAAAGGCAGGCAAAGATCCTGGTTGTGGACGATGACCCTGACATTCTGGAGGCGATACGTGCCGTTCTGGAGGCTCATTCCCATCAGGTGGTTACTGCTAGAGATGGGGAGGAAGGCTTAGCCAAGCTAAAGGAAGAGAAACCAGATTTGATGATCCTGGACCTTTTAATGCCCAGGATGGATGGATTTGCTGTCTTGAAAGAACTCCAGGATCCCAGGCGCTCTAAGTATAGCAATATACCGGTTCTGATTTTAACCTCAGTAAGAGAGGATGTCAGCCGTCGGAGGTATGAGCTGGAAACAGGGTTGGAGCTTAACGTTGATGATTACGTGGAGAAACCAATCGATCCACATACTTTGGTTAGGCGGGTAGAGAAGCTTTTAGAGAAGAGGGCATAGTCCTGAGTTTCGGGGCAGTGGGAACAGAGGAAAGGAGGGAAAGGGATGCAAAAGCAAGCCAAGATCCTTCTTGTTGATGATGACCCCGATTTTGTAGAAGCAACAAAAACGGTTCTGGAGAGCAAATCATACCAGGTTGTTACTGCATACAACGGAGAAGATGGCTTAAAGAAGGTAGTAGAGGAAAGGCCCGATTTGATTATTTTGGATGTAATCATGCCTGGAAAGAATGGGTTTGCAGTTTGCAAAGAACTCAAGACGGATCCCCGGTACCACTTTTTTTCTAGAATTCCAGTGTTGATGCTGACCGTTTATCCCGATGATAGAGAGAAGGGTGGGCTTTCTCTGCTTGAGGGGATGACTATGGAAGCGGAGGGCTATGTTCAGAAGCCGGTGAGCCCTGAGGAACTGCTAAGAGAGGCGGAGGAATTGCTGAAGAAATATGGTTAAAAACCTGGCTGGGGAACTAGGATTCGAACCTAGCCTTGCAGATCCAGAGTCTGCCGTCCTACCGCTAGACGATTCCCCAGCGCCTCAATAATTATACAATAGTATGCCCGAAGCGTAAACCCGCTCTACTTCAATCTCGCAAGCGCCGCCCCTATCCGCCTCAGGCATCTCTCCCTGCCCAGAACTGCCATGGTTTGAAAAAGGGGCGGGGCAGCGGTGCGCCCTGTGACGGCCACCCTGAGAAGTCCAAAGAGCTCCCCAGTCTTGAGCCCCAGCTCCGCTGCCAGGGGGCGGAGGACACTCTCAAGGGAGGGGGCATCAAAGCTTGGCAGTGCCTGAAGCTTCTCTAAAGCAGTTCTCAGCGCTATCGGCGCTTTTTCTGCTCCATAGGGGAGAGGGCCAGTGTACCTTTCCCCTGGTTTTACCTCCAAAAGTCGTTGTTCATCTGCTCCCAAACCCATGCCGAGATATAGATCAACTGACCTGTAATCAAGCTCGTCAACAAAGAAGAAGTCGGCAAGCTCAGATACCTCGCTCAAGATTCTCATCCGCTCCTGGGTCAGGGGGACTATCAGGCGCACATAATCTCGTGAGATGGGACGTTTCACCGTCTGGGGCAAGCCTGAGTCAAGAAATGGCACCACCTGCTCCACCAGCTCCTCGGTGCTCAGGCGGCGCATATATACGCCATTCATCCAGCCGAGCTTTTCCTGGCTGAAGATGGCCCCGGTCTTTGAGATGCGCTCGATGGAGAAGTTTCGCACCAGCTCGTCGCGGCCCATGATCTCAGTCTTATCATCCAAAGACCAGCCCAAAAGGGCGAGAAAGTTCACCACAGCCTCCGGCAGGTAACCCTTATCCCGATACTCGATAACTGAGGTTGCACCATGACGCTTGCTGAGTTTTGAGCGATCGCTTCCCAAGATCATGGGGAGGTGGGCAAACTCTGGTGGCTCATATCCCAAAGCCTTGTAAAGCAAGATGTGACGAGGGGTGCTGGAGAGCCACTCATCCGCCCTGAGAACGTGGGAGATCTTCATCAGGTGGTCATCGACCACATTGGCCAGGTGATAGGTAGGGTAGCCATCTGACTTGAGGAGCACAAAATCGTCTATGGTAGCTGCCTCAAAGACCACCTCGCCGCGAATCAGGTCCTGAAATCTGATCTGCCCCTCAAGGGGCGTCTTGAAGCGAACAACGGGGGTGATGCCTTGAGCCTCAAGCTCCGCCCTCTCTTTTTCGGTGAGAGCGCGACAACGGCGGTCATATCCCGGCGGCTGCTTTTTTTTCACCTGCTCCCTTCTCATCTCCTCAAGGCGCTCCAGAGGGCAGTAGCAAAGGTAGGCATCCCCCTGCTTCACCAGGCGCTCTGCCGCAGCCCGATATATCTCCAGTCGCTGCGACTGAAGATAGGGGCCATAATCGCCGCCCACCTCCGGGCCTTCGTCCCAATCGAGGCCCAACCACCTGAGGCTATCGAGGATCGCCTCCACAGCCCCCTCCACCCTACGGGTCACATCTGTATCCTCGATGCGCACAATGAAGCTGCCGCCGTGGTGCCTGGCGAAGAGCCAGTTGAAGAGGGCAGTCCTAATGTTGCCCACATGGGGCATGCCCGTGGGGCTGGGGGCAAAGCGAACGCGCACCAAATCGCTCATCCCTATAGCTCACTACAACGCATTACTGCCGGTATTCCAGCTATGCCCAAAACGCGAATATGCCAATCCACATAATAAGGATCAGCCAAAAGGCGATATCGACAATGCCACATACCAAACCGGCTATCGCCATTCCCCTACCACCAAGGCTTGGGTCTTTCCTAGTCTGGCTTATTGCCACCCCCCCGAAGACTATGGCAAGCACGCTTAAAATAAACCCGACCCAAGGAAGGACCAAACCGCAAATACCACACACCAGAGAGGCTATCGCCAATCCACTTGTTCGTGATCTTTCCAACTGTTAGACCTCCTTTTTTCGTATTCTATCATATTAACAAAAAGCGCTACAACAGCGAGATGTGCTCCAGCGCCTGCTCCAGGTCCGGTGGCAGCTTTGAGCGGAATTCCACATACTCCCCGCTTGAGGGCAGCCTGAAACCGAGGTGGCAGGCATGAACAAACTGTCGCCCGAGGTAAGGCGACCTCCTCCCATAGACCTCATCCCCCACCACCGGGAAGCCGATAGCTGAAAGGTGCACCCTTATCTGGTGAGTGCGCCCTGTCTCCAATGTTACCTCGAGAAGGGTATAGCTATCCAAATACCTGATAACCCTGTATTGGGTGCGCGCCTCTCTACCTTCGGAGACCACCGCCATCCTCTTTCGATTGCCAGGGTCGCGCCCGATGGGGGCCTCGATGATCCCCCTCTCCGGGGAGAGATGCCCCTGAACCAGCACCAGATATCGCTTTACCACAGAGCGGGCCTTGATCTGATTTGAGAGGTTTTGGTGAGAGGCATCGTTCTTGGCAACCACCATCAGCCCCGAGGTATTCTTGTCCAGGCGATGCACAATCCCCGGGCGCACCGACCCCCCCCGACTTGTCAGGGCGAGGTCGGGGCAGTGGGCAAGGATGGCGTTCACCAGGGTATGGCTGGGGTGACCGGGGGCGGGATGGACTGCCAGCCCCGCTGGCTTATCCACCACCAGTAGATCGTTATCTTCATAGACAATAGTCAGGGGGATTTTTTCTGGAAGAGGAGTGATGGAAACAGGGGGCGGTATTATGGCGGTGATTTTATCGCCGATATTAAGCTTCAGACTTCCCTTCGCCACACGGTCGTTGACGGTGATAAATCCCTCGCTGATCAGCTTCTGGATACGGGTGCGAGAGAGTTCCGGGTATTCCTCGGCGATGTATTTATCGAGCCGAACACCCGCTCTGGTAACAGTAAACTCAAGCCTGCTACTCATTTTTGCTCAGGAAGCTGCTCTTCTGGCTGGAAATAGAAAGTAATAAATAATAAGGATAATGCCCACGACAATGGCGCTGTCGGCGAGGTTAAACACTGGCCAGGCGCCGATGTCGATAAAGTCAACCACCCATCCAAAGGAGAGGCGGTCTATCAGGTTGCCCACAGCGCCTCCCAGCAGAAGCCCCAGAGCGATCCTAACCAGCATCCTGTTGAATGGGGGATAGCGAGCATAAATAAGGATAGCGGCAATGCCAACGATGGTGGTGAGAGCGATGAGGAATGCTTGATTCCCCAGGATGCCGAAAGCACCCCCCACATTGGTAACATAGGTGATTCTGAAAAACCCTTCCTCCGGTATCGATTGCCCGGGGGTCATGTTCGCTCTAATGAAGAACTTGCCCACCTGGTCTAAAGCGACCACCACCAGAGCGGCAAGGAATAAGGTCAATCTGATGAGCCCTTGTTGAGGCTTTTCGCGCATCCAAATACCTGTGTTCGCTAAGATTGAGGGGGCTTATTCCAGCATCATCCTTAGTTGCCGAATGGTAGCTACCGCTTGCCCTTGCCAGTGATTGTTGGCGAAAACAAAGGTTTCCTCCGCTTGCTGATCCAGGTGGCGGATCTTCGGCAACCATTCCTCAAGCTCTTCGGGGGAGTAAGAATAGTCATATCTTTCGTAGGCATGTTCATGGTTCCACCACTTCTCTGTATTTCGCCCGTGGAAGCGCACATAAGCAATCTTGCTGGTAGCCTCGGCAATGGGCGGCAGGAGATTTGGCAATTGCGGTTCATCAACACAACAAAAGCCCAACTCGTTTTGACACAGCCAGTCAAAGAGGTCTTTCCTCAGCCACCCCGCATTGCGGAATTCGATAACAATGGGCAAATCCCCCAGCCTTTCCCTGAAGGTCTCCAGATAGTGGCGATTTTGCGTGTTGAATCTAAAGCTATAAGGGAACTGAGCCAGCACGCAGCCCATCTTCCCCCTTTCAATTAGCGGGGTGAGCACCTTCCGAAAAGCCTTAAAAACCTCCTCATTATCCTTCTGCTCATGGGTCATCTGCTGGTTTGCCTTAACCGCAAAAAGGAAGCCCTCGCCGGTCTTTTTGACCATAGACTCCAGGCTCGCGGGCTTAGGAAGGGCATAATAGGTGGAATTAATTTCGCAGGCGTTGAATTCGCGAGCATAATAGAGGAGCCATTCCCTTTTGGGCATGCCCACAGGGTAGAAAGAGCCTACCCAGTCGTTATAGCTGAACCCGGAGGTGCCCAGATAAATCACGGCTCAAGTCTAGCACATCTACCTCAGGATGGCAAAGCCCTTTCCGAACTTTACGCTACGTCAGAATAAACCCTGGCCCTACTTTATAAAAACCAGCCTCAGAAAAGCAAAGCCTATCGCACAGGACGAAAAAAGGGTAGAATCTTTAATGTGGAAAAAGGAACCTATGCTCTCATCATCGCTCTGAAAAGAGAGACCACTATCACCGTTGGGAAGTTGGGCCGGAGGGGTGGAGAGAACGAAATTGCCTTCCCTGCGGGCTACTACATCTATGTGGGCAGCGCCCGCGGTGGCCTCTATCCAAGGGTGAGCCGCCATCTAAGAGAGGGAAAGAGGCTTCGCTGGCACATCGATTATCTGCTGGAGCATGCTAAAGTGGCGGAGGTTTGGTGGACAGAGGATTCACAAGAGTGCCTCTGGGCTTGCGCCGCAAAAGGGATGCCCCACGCCCGAATTCTCGTTCCGGGCTTTGGTTCCTCTGACTGCCGCTGCCCGGCTCACCTGATCTATTTCCCCTCTTTGCCATCTTTCGAGCTTTTTCAAAAAGCCCTCGGCGAAAAGGGGGCACAATTGAAAAGGACGAATCCAGGGGAATTTCTTAACCCTTGAGGGCGCTGACGAAGAAAGAGGCGACCCTTTCACCAACCCGCTGCTCATATCCCCCCCAGAAATGGTCCGCCCCGGGGATGACCTCACACTCTTTCGGCTCGGGGAGGCTCTCTACGAAGCGCCGCAAATCCTGGAGGGGAGTGAAATCGTCTCTGCTTCCTGAGATGACAAGCTTTGGCTTGGGGAAGGCCTTGAACCCCTCCAGGAGTCCAAAGGAAACTGGCGGCGAGATCGCAGCTATCGCTTGAACCCGCTCATCCTGGGGCATGGTGGAAAAGGGCGCAATAACGCCGGCGGAGTATCCACAAAGCCCGATCCTCTTTGAGTCCACCTGCTCCATAGAGGCGACGAAGGAAACGGCTGCCCTAACATCGTCTGGCTCGCCCACTCCCCCTCCGAGGGTCCCCTCGCTTCGGCCCACGCCGCGGAAGTTGAACCTGAAGGAAATGATTCCATTTTCGCAAAGGGCTCGGCAGACGGCAACCACCACATAGCTGTCCATATTGCCTCCGTAGAGGGGATGGGGATGACAGACTATTACCGCGGGAAAGGGGCCTCGCCCTTCGGGAAGATGGCATACGCCCTCAAGGGAGAGCTCGCCGCAGGGGAAGGTTACGCGGATTTGCTTCACTGCTTGTCTTTTTTCCTCTTTAGGCCACACCGGCTGCACTTATAGCTAGGGCTTTACGCTCATCTCCTTGCTTTTCAGTAACTCTTGGATGTTTTTCTTTGTCTGCTCTATCTCTATTTTAGCACCGATCTCCTCAAATATCTTCAGCGCCCGCTCAAGCTACTCCAGCGCCTTATCCGGTTCACGTTTAGCCCAATGAATGCCCCCGATGTTGCCCAGCGCATTGGCCTCCCCCTCTTTTCGTCCTATATCCCTTGCGATTTCAAGCGACTGCTCATGATAATCAAGTGCCTTATCCAGCTCCCCTTTGGTCTGGTATATTAGCCCGATGTTGCCCAGGGCTGCGGCCCGCCCTTCATTATTGTTCGCTTTCTTTGCTGCTGTCTCCGCCTCCTTATAATGTCCTTCCGCCTCCTCCAGTTCACTCAGGTTGAAAAAGCAGTTGCCGATGAGGATGAGGAGAGCTATCCTTTCACTTTCCGTTGGCTCAAAGTCAAGGCATTTGCTGAAAGCTTTGATGGCCTTTGAGTATCGGTTTCTCTGTGTCAGAGAATAGCCTTTATTGAAAGCATCCCTCCTTTTCTTATCAGGTGTCTCAGGTAAGCCATCGAGGTATACAATAGCCTTTCCACCATTGATCACTACTGCCGGCTTGTGTCGTCTCCGGTGAACGAACTCATAAATCGCAACAAGACCGCCTATTGCGCCTATTATGCTAAGCAACCATGCGATTGGACTCATGACACGCCAGGTGATCCTCCTATCTATACCTCTTGACCTCAAATCTATAGAGCACAACCGGTTCATCGGGGAGGATGCCCGCCTTGGAGCGGCAGACCTCGATCTGGTGCTCCACAGTGTCCACCCCCTCAAGGTCGGGGAGCAGGAGCCCCTTTCTCCAGCCGCACTCCACGATGACGCCGTATCTTTTAGGGTCAAGCTCGGCCTCGCTCGCCACAGGCTCCGGCTTGGTGAGGACATCGACGCTATATTCGAGGTCGGCAAGCTCATCGGGGGTCACGGGTGGGAAGCGGGGGTCGCGGGTCGCCGAGTTTATGGCATTGTCGATGATCTCCTCAGCGACATTCGCCCTGGCGGGTTCATAGGTGCCGATGCATCCCCTGAGCATGCCACCCATTTTTAGTGAGACAAAAACCCCAGCCCGCTCCCTCATCTCAGGAGTGAACTCCTTAGGCTGTGGGGTTTTACCCTGGCGAACATAGCTCTCGATGGTCTCCTTTGCCAGGCGTGCCAGGGGGTGCATCTCGCCGGGGCTCTCCACCTCCAAGGAGGCCACAAGGTAGCCCACACCGAAGGGACCCTCATAGGAGAGAACCTTGGATTTCACGGGGAGCCCCTCAAGTGCGCCCAGCAGGATGACAATGGAGCGAAGCCCGCACTCGCCGGCGTGCTCGATAAGCTCCTCGTCCAAGGTCAAGATCGCCCGGGTATCATAGGCAGCGATAGCATCGACGAGCTTCTCATCGAAGACCTTGCCATCTGGGTCATAGCCGGCAGGGGCAATGGGGGTCAGACGGTGGGAGAGGTCGCCGCTGGCGATTATGGCGACTCGTTTCCCGATCCGCTCCGCAGCCCGCCGCAGCGCCTGCCCGAAGGCGAAATGCCTTTCCAGGGGAAGCCAGCAGAAGGTCAAGGGCACCAGAGGAGCCCCCTCCATACCTTTAACCAGGAAATATATTGGAACGAGCACTCCATGATCCAGATCGTATTCCTGCTCGCCAATGGAGCGAAGCGGGATATTGGCTGCCTTGGCCTCCTCCTCAAGAGCAGCAACCGCCTCCAGGTCGTTGTCAAAGTAGTAGTCGGGGCCAGCCGCTCCCCAGCGTAGCATATTGCCCGTGGAGGACTTCGATGTCGCTACACCCATAGCATCATGATAGTAGGCGCCATGGGGGCTGATCACAAAAACCGTCTCGGGGCGATGGCGAGCCAACTGCTCGGTCAATTTCTCCATCGCCTCTTTGGTCGCTGAGACCTCCCGCACTCTTCCACCACCGACATCGGGAATAAGAATCGGGGGATGGGGAGTGATGCATCCGAAAACAATCCCTGCCATTGGTCACCTCCAAATTAGGTCCTCATGTTGAGATCGGCGCCGCAAAAGCGGCACCTGGAATCTTCAAGACCGACGATGTCGGTATAATAGCCCCTCCTTCCAATAGCCAGATTGCCGCAGGAGTAGCAGATGGTGTTCTCACTGGCGTGACCGTGCACATTGCCCGTATAGACGAAGCGGAGCCCGACCCTTTTGCCGATGGCGCAGGCATGCTCCAGGGTGGATACGGGAGTGGGCGGTAGATGAAGCATCTGATGCTGCGGGTAGAAGCGGGTTACATGCCACGGGGTGAGCCCCCCCAGGCTATCACGAATCCATGTGGCGATGCCCTCAAGCTGCTCCTCATCGTCGTTCATCGTGGGGATTATATTGGTGACCACCTCAACATGCATCCCCCACTTCTTCTGTGCCCGCTCCGCAACCTCAAGCACTCCCCGCCATCCGGAGACCTTAGCTAGCTCACGGTAGAGCTTGTCGGAGAAGCCCTTCACATCCACACGGTAGGCATCGAGGTAGGGCCCAATGGTGTCCAACGCCTCCGGGGTGATGAAGCCATTGGTCACATAGACTGTATAGAGACCGTTCTCCTTAGCAAGCTTCGCTGAATCGAGGGTGTATTCAAACCATATAGCTGGCTCGTTATATGTCCAGGCGATGCCCTGGCAGTTCTGGCGCTTTGTCATCTCGATGGCAGCCTCTGGCGAGATGGTTCGCGTGCCTCGCTCCAAAAAGGAAGGGTCGGTGCACGATATCTGCCAGTTCTGACAGTGCTTACAGTGAAAATTACAGCCCCAGGTGCCCAGGGAGAAGACCTGGCTTCCGGGGAAGAAGTGGAAAAGAGGCTTCTTCTCGATGGGGTCTACAGCGACCGATGAAACCTCAGCATAGTTTAGACCGTAGAGAATACCGTCGAGGTTCCGGTGCATCTTACAAACGCCAAGCTTGCCTGGGCTGATAGTGCATCGCCACTGGCAGGTATGGCACTTCACCCTGGAGCCGGGGAGCTTCTCATAGAGCAACGACTCATGCATCCCATTACCCTTTTTTCGCCCTTAACTCACGTGCTTTTTGAACAATCGCCTTGAAATTAGAGGCCGGCTCTCCGTAAGGCAGCGACTAGAACGAATATATTCTAACATATTTGAAGTGGGGCGCAACCCCACTTTTAGCTTGACTACCCCTTCTCAAGTTGGTAGACTGATTCAGTATCATAATATGCGATGAAGGGCGGTTTTATGGAAAAGTTTACTTTGAGAGATAAGGCCGCCATAGTGGGTATTGGCGAGACGGAGTATTCCAAAAATTCTAGGATGAGCAACCTGGCACTGCTCCTTCAGGCGGCGACCAGGGCCATCGAGGATGCCGGCCTCACCCCAAAGGACATCGATGTCGTAATACCTGCCATGCATGTTATCCCCTTTGAGGAGCTTGCCGTCAATTTAGGGATTGAGGACCTGAAATATGCGGTGACTACCCATATGGGGGGTGCAAGCGCCGTGGCCTCCCTAGAGAGCGCTGCCATGGCAGTGGCCGCCGGGATTGCCACCAATATTCTTTGTGTTACGGGTTGGAATGGCTATTCAGCGATGCGCGCTTCCGCCATCGGCCAGGCTGGAGATGCCTCGGCGTCAGCGATGCCGATGTTATCCCCAATGCCGAAGTTGCGGGACTTTGAAATGCCCTATGGGGTTTTCGTTCCAGCTCAATGGTATGCTCCAATGGCGATGAGGCATATGCACGAGTACGGAACCACAAGCAGGCAGTTGGGGGCAGTGGCGGTGGCCTGCCGCAAGCATGCCCAACTCAATGAGAGAGCGATGATGCGCGGCAGGGCGATGACTATCGAGGATCATCAGAATTCAAGAATGATCGTGACACCATTCCACCTTTTCGATTGCTGCCTGGAAAGCGATGGCGCTGCTGCGGTGGTGGTCACCGCAGCGGAGAGGGCTGCTGCTATGAGGCATCGCCCCGTTTACATAATGGGTGTTGCTGAGGGGCATCCAGTGCCCGTGGACCAGATTGCCGCTAGGCCGGACATGTTCCAGATAGGGCTTTCTTATGCGGCCCCAAGGGCCTTCGCCATGGCCGGCCTCACCCCAAAGGACATCGATGTCGCCGAGATCTACGACTGCTTCACCTGGGTCGTGATTTGCCAGTTGGAAGCATTGGGCTTCTGTAACCGGGGAGAGGGTGGCCACTTTGTTGAGGGTGGTCGCATCGTGCTTGGGGGAGAGCTCCCTATTAATACCCACGGTGGCCTGCTTTCTCAGGCTCACGTATTGGGAATGAACCATATCGTGGAGGCGGTGAGGCAACTACGGGGCGATGCCGGTGCCGCCCAGGTCAAGGATGCTGAGATCGCTCTGGTCACGGGATGGGGCGATCTGGGCGATGGCTCTATTGCGATATTGAGGCGGTAATTTCGCCCTGTACGGGATGCTATGAATAAGCGGTGCAGGACAGCAATATCGGGGGGGCAAAAAGAGTGGCCCAATATATAAAACCCCTCCCTCAAATCACGGCGGAGACGAGGGAGTTTTGGGAGGGATGCAAAAGACATGAACTCCTCATTCAAAGATGTAAAGATTGTGGCGTATATCGTCACTACCCTCGTCTCATGTGCCCCAAGTGTGGCTCCTGGAATGTGGAGTGGGTGAAGGTTGGCGGGAGGGGGAAAGTTTATACCTGGACGGTTGCCGTTCAGCCGTTCCATCCTGGCTTCTTCGAGGATGTCCCTTATGCGGTGGTCATTGTCGAGCTGGAGGAAGGGGTTCGTATGGTGAGCAATATCGTGGACTGCGCTCCCGAGGAAATATACATCGGGATGCCGGTGGAGGTGGTCTTTGATGATGTCACCGAAGAGGTGACCTTGCCACGATTCAGAACGGCCTAAAAGGAGATGTCATGGATTTCGAGCTCACTGAAGAGCAGAAGATGCTCAAGACTAACGTCCGCGACTTCCTGGAGAAGGAGATAGTTCCCATAGTTGATGAGCATGACAGAAGGGGACCAATGACCAGGGAGGAGGCGGTGGGGTTTATCAAGCAATTGATGCCTTTCGGGTATTATATCGGTCAGTTGCCCGAGGAGTATGGTGGCTCATCTCTGGACAATAAGACCTACTGTATCCTCATGGAGGAGTTAGGTCGTGCCTGGGCTAGTTTAGCCGGCGTTATCATGATTGCAGCCATCGGGCCTGACATTCTGCAGATGGGACCGGAGGAGCTTAAAAAGAAGCTCCTCCCCCGGGCGATGGCTGGTGAGCTCATCGGTTGCGGCGCCATAACGGAACCCAATGCCGGCTCCGATGCCGCCAGCATCGAGACCACCGCGGTTGCGGAGGGCAACAAGTGGGTGATCAACGGCACCAAGACATGGATCTCCAATGGTTCGATTGCTGATGTCGTCATGCTTCTATGTGTCACCGATAGGAGCAAGGGGCCCTTGGGTATATCCCGGATCCTGGTGGAGAAGGAGTCCTCCCCTTTCTCCGCCAGGGAGCTGCATAAGTTGGGGCTTCGTGCCTTCCCCACCTCAGAGCTATCCTTCATCGACTGTCGGGTTCCCAAGGAGAATCTACTCGGCGATCCCTCATTAGGCTATAAGCAAATGATGGTAGGGTTTGAGTCGGCGCGCGCCACGCTTGCGGCCATATCCACGGGCATCGCCCAGGCGGCCATCGACGCGGCGATAAAGTATGCCCAGGAGAGGAAACAGTTTGGCCGACCCATTGGCAGCTTCCAGATGATCCAGGAGATGATCGTCGATATGATTGCGGAGACAGAGGCCATGCGCCTCCTCACCTACCGTGCCTTCGACCTCATCGATAAGGGAGAGAGGTGCCGGTGGCAGTCTTCACTGGCCAAGGCCTATGCCACCGAGATGGCGGTAAATGTGGCCTCCAAGGCGATCCAGATCCATGGTGCAATGGGTCTCTCCGACGATTACCCCGTGGAGCGCTACTTCAGGGATGCCAGAACCATGACCATCCCCGATGGCGCCACTCAGATACAGAAGCTGGTGGTGGGGCGCGAGGTCATCGGGATTAGGGCCTTCGTGTAGGGGGCTCTTGACAATAATCACAGCCTAATGTTCCAAAAAGGAGGAACGGATGGATTTCGAGCTCACTGAAGAGCAGAAGATGCTCAAGGCCAATGCCCGCGACTTCCTGGAGAAGGAGATCATCCCCATAGCTGACGAATATGATAGAAAAGGGCCGCTCTCCAGAGAGGAGGCTATAGGGTTTATCAAGAAATTGATGCCTTTCGGCTATCTCACCGGTCTGTTGCCTGAGGGGCTTGGAGGCGCATGGCTTGATAATAAGACCGACGGCATACTCGTGGAGGAACTATCCCGTGCCTGGGCTGGCTTGGCGGGCGTTGTCATATCGGGAAGGGGAGGACTTATAGCGCTCTTCGTTGGCACTGAGGAGTCGAGGAAGAGGATAAAGGACCGGGTAGCGGCGGGAGAATACATCGGTTGCCTTGCGATAACAGAGCCTAATGCTGGCTCCGACACCTCTAGCATGGAGACCACGGCTGTGCGCGAGGGCGATACCTATGTGATCAACGGCACCAAGACCTGGATCTCCAGTGGTTCAATTGCCGATGTGGTTCTCCTGTTTGCCACAACCGATAGGAGCAAGGGGCGCCTGGGGATAACCCCGATCATAGTGGAGAAGGAGGTCTCCCCATTCACCACCAGGCAGCTTAATAAACTCGGGTTAAAGGCCTGGCCCACTGCGGAGCTATCCTTTGTCGACTGCCGCGTCCCTAAGGAGAACGTCCTGGGAGGGAATCCAGCGCAAGCACTCGGGCTCAGCTTAGGTGGGGTATTGGATTCGTCACGCTGTCTTATGGCTCTAATAGCTGTGGGTATCAGCCAAGCGGCCGTCGATGCCGCTATAAAGTATGCCCGGGAGAGGAAGCAGTTCGGCAGGCCCATTGGCAGCTTCCAGATGATCCAGGAGATGATCGTCGATATGATTGCGGAGACAGAGGCCATGCGCCTCCTCACCTACCGTGCCTTCGACCTCATCGATAAGGGAGAGAGGTGTCGGTGGCAGTCTTCACTGGCCAAGGCCTATGCCCCCGAGATGGCGGTAAATGTGGCCTCCAAGGCGATCCAGATCCATGGTGCGATGGGCCTCTCCGATGAGTACCCGGTGGAGCGTTACTTTAGGGATGCCAGAATGATGACCATTCTCGATGGCACTACCCAGATCAACAAGCTAGTAGTGGGGCGCGAGGTCATAGGGATTAGGGCCTTCGTGTAGGGGGCTCTGGACAATAATCATAGCATAATATTCGAAAAATGGTTGTCATCGGTCTTACGGGAGGGATTCTTACTGGAAAGAGCACAATATCCAGGATGCTCGCCGAAAGGGGAGCGGTGATCATCGATGCTGACAAGATTGGACATGAGGCGTATAAGCCCCATACAAAGACCTGGCAAGAGGTAGTTAATGCCTTTGGAAAAAGCATCCTCAAAGAGAACAATGAGATAGAGCGAAAAAAGCTCGCTGACATTGTCTTCAATGACCCCCATGCGCTTGCCCGGCTGAATGAAATCATGCACCCCCAGATGCATTCGATGATGAAGGAGGAGATCGAGAGGCTAAGGGGTGAGGGGGTAGATGTGGTGGTGCTTGAGGCTGCGGTGCTCATCGAGGCAAACTGGACCGACCTTGTAGATGAGGTTTGGGTCGCCGTAGCCCCGGAAGAGGTGGCGGTCAAGCGCCTTCAAAATAGGGGTGGGCTTAGTGAGGAGCAGGCAAGGGCCCGCATTCGCTCCCAGCTCTCCCCGGAGGAGAGGGCGAAGCACGCCGACGTGATAATCGATACCGATTGCGAATTAGCCAAGGTCGAGGCCAGGGTAGAGGAGCTCTGGCAAAGCCTTCATAAAAGGGCATAGTTCAGGATATCTGCTCGGGACAGAGAAGCCTTATTACCTACGCATCGGGAGGTTGTATCCACCATCTTTGAATAGGTATCCCAGCGAGGTTAGAGGCAGTTATTGCGAACTATTCTGGTCTAGAGCTAAGATAATCTCCGTGCCATATTTAATGCGGATAGATTTGTGTAGGAACAATGCTTGAATAATTCAGGAGGCTCGTAGTGGTTAGTTCTTACGAAGCAAAGAGGTTCATAGAGAAAGTACGACAGGAAATAGAAGAATCTAAAGGCACTCGCATATGGGACGGTTACATCAATGCCCTGAAGTTGATTTCTCAGGTGGTCTTCACAAGGAGTTCTGGTTTTATCCCTGAACTGATTCAGAATGCCGAGGATGCTGGTCTGGGGCTGGAGAATACGGGTCTGTTTGAGATAATAATCAATAAGGACAGGGTGAAGATGGTGCACAATGGTCGTCCTTTCAGCGAGGATGATGTAAATGCCCTCTGTGATATCAAATCATCGAAGAAGCCTGAAAAAGGGACACTTGGCTATCTAGGCATAGGATTCAAATCTGTCTTCAAAGCCACCGACCGTCCAGAAGTATATTCTGGCGGATTTCAGTTCAAATTCGACAGGAATTATAAAGAATGGGGAGACCCTGGCAACACCCCGTGGCACGTCCTGCCAATCTGGATTGACCAACCATCGGAAATTATCGACCCTGATAGGACAACCTTCATCATCCCCTTCAGGAAGGAAGAAGAAACATATTATCCAAGCTTGCTTCAAGAAGTGGGGGAACTCAGAACTGAGCTATACCTATTCTTTCGTTGGTTGAAACGGATAAATGTTGTAGACGAGGTGTCTGGGCGAACCTGGACCCTGGAGAATGTGGGGGATAGTGAAGAGGGCATTACAAACTTAAAGCACGATGGTCAGGAGCAAAGATTC
>JACUUT010000088.1 GCA_014859165.1 Dehalococcoidia bacterium | reverse complement strand
TCGCCTATCTCGTGATGATGGCCATTCGCCTGGTGGAGCTTCACCGCGTCCTGAAGGATACCGGCTCCCTCTATCTCCACTGCGACCCCACCGCCAGCCACTACCTCAAAATGGTGCTTGATCAGGTGTTCGGGCCGCAAAACTTCAGGAATGAGATTGTTTGGAAACGCACTACTGCACATAGCGACCCCGAGAGATTTGGACGCGTTCATGACATCATCCTCTTCTATTCTAAGACGGCGACACCAGCATGGAACACTGATTTCGCTCCCTATGACCCTGATTATGTGGAAACATACTATCGGTATACAGACAAGGATGGCAGGAAATTCTTATCTCGGGATCTAACTGCCCCAAGCCACGGAGGAAGCACTGGTCAATACGAGTGGAGAGGGAAATTCCCTCCCAAGGGGAGAATGTGGTCTTACACAAAAGAGAACATGGAGCGTCTTGAAGCGGATGGGCGCATCTTCTATACCAAGAATGGCTATCCTCGGTTGAAGCAATACCTGGAGGACATGCCAGGCATGCCCGCTCAATCAATCTGGACGGACATAGTAAATATTCGTTCTTGGCATAAGGAAGACCAAGGATATGACACCCAAAAACCACTTGCCCTTTTGGAGCGTATTATTGCGGCGAGTTCCAATGAGGGGGATGTAGTCCTTGACCCCTTCTGTGGCTGTGGTACGGCGCTGGTGGCGGCCCAAAAGCTGAACCGAAGATGGATCGGCATTGACATCACCCATCTGGCAATCGCTGTTATGAAAAGCCGCCTTGAAGATACATTCCCCGGTATCCAGTTTGAGGTCGTCGGCGAGCCGGAGGATGTAGCGGGGGCTAAAGCCTTAGCCAGGCAAGACCGCTATCAGTTCCAGTGGTGGGCGCTGAGCCGTATTAAAGCCAAGCCCTTCCCTGAGGAGCGCAGGAAGGGGGCAGACAAGGGTATCGACGGCGTCATCGACTTTGTGGATAGGGAGGAGGCTACGGGCAAAGAGGCGATGAAGCGGGCTGTGGTCTCGGTTAAGAGCGGGCATGTTCATGTCAAGGACATAAGGGAGCTAAAGGACATCGCCAGCCGACATGCAATGGGCGTCTTCGTCACTTTAGAGCCTCACACCAGGGAGATGCGCACCGAAGCGGTGAGCGCTGGCAGCTATCACTCGCCTCTATGGAATAAAGACTATCCCAAGGTTCAAATCCTGACCATTGAGGAGTTGTTGCAAGGTAAGGCTGTCGATATGCCATCAGCAACCTCCCCCTATGCCAGAGCGCCCAGGGTTTCAAAAAAGGAAGGGGAGCAGCTAGGGTTGAACAATGCTTGAGTATTTGAGGTGCCCCGACTTATCGGGGCCGGGGTTCTAGGGGTGTCCCCTAGATTCATTTTAATTCCCCCTCTCCTCGAAGGAGAGGGGGCGGGGGTGAGGTCAAATGCAGTCCGCCATCGATGAGCTCGAAGCAAAAGGAAAAGCCGCAAAAGCAGCCTCTCGTAAGCTGGCTCACCTGCCCACCGAGGTGAAGAATAAGGCTCTCATCAACATCGCCGAAAGCCTTGTAGCGAGGGAGGGCGAAATACTTGATGCCAATCGCCTCGACTGCGAGGGGGCGAAGGCCTCGGGGATGGGCGAGGCCATGCTCGACCGCCTGATGCTCAACCCGAGCCGCCTTCAGGCGATGGCTCAGGATGTGCGCACCGTTGCCTCCCTCTCCGACCCCGTCGGTGAGATCTTGGATACACGTCTCTTGCCCAATGGCCTGCGCATCGAGAGGAGGAGGGTCCCTTTAGGGGTCATCGGTGCCATCTATGAGAGCCGCCCCAATGTTACCGTCGATATATCTTCGCTGTGCCTCAAGTCGGGCAATGCTGTCATTCTGCGCGGGGGAAAGGAGGCGCTACACTCCAATAGCGCTTTAGCCCGGGTGATAAAGGATGCCACTGGGGAAGCGGGGGTCCCGAGTGGGGCGGTGCAATTTATCGAGTCCACGGAGCGAGCGCTGGTGAGTTACATGCTCAAGATGAGAGAAAATATCGACCTCATCATCCCTCGCGGCGGTGAGGAGCTAGTGAGATTTGTCACCGAGAATGCTACCATGCCGGTGCTTGCCAGTGGCGTTGGCATCTGCCATACCTATGTCGATCGCACCGCTGACCTGGAGAAGGCGGTAGCCATCGCCTTTAACGCTAAGGTGCAGCGCCCCACTGTCTGCAACGCTCTCGATTGTCTTCTGGTTCATCGCGAAGTGGCCGAGCGCTACCTGCCCACGATCGCCAGGGAGTGGGCCCAGGCTGGGGTGGAGATGCGCTGCGATGAGCGGGCGCTCGGGATTCTTTCTTCGAACTTTAAGGTTGCTTCAGCATCCGAAGGGGATTGGGGTAAAGAATTCCTTGCGCTAATTGCGGCGATAAAGGTTGTCGATTCTCTGGACGAGGCGCTGGAGCACATCGAGCGCTATGGTTCGGGGCACTCCGAGGCCATCATCACTGAGGACTATACTGCTGCGATGCGCTTCCTGGAGGAGGTTGATGCCGCCTGCGTCTATGTCAACGCCAGCACCCGCTTCACCGATGGCGGGCAGTTTGGATTGGGGGCTGAGGTGGGTATCAGCACCCAGAAGTTTCACGCCCGCGGCCCGATGGGGCTAAAAGAATTGACCACATATAAGTGGGTCATCATGGGCAGCGGCCAGGTCAGACCCTAAGGCTTTTGAGAATATGTTAAGAAAATATTGACAAACACTACAAATTATGCTAATTTATTCTAGGCAGGCATGCGCGGGGTGCTCGGGAGGTCGTCGGATAGACGGCAACGTGAGAGCGCCGGATCCTCCCGCCCGGGGTCTGCCTAAATTTTTGCGGTCCATTCATAGCACGAATACTCTTA
>JACUUT010000018.1 GCA_014859165.1 Dehalococcoidia bacterium | reverse complement strand
TGTGAGATATATACCGATGTTGAAGGGGTTTATACCGCTGACCCCCGTCTCGTCCCTGAGGCGCGCAAAGTCAACGAGATCGGCTATGAGGAGATGCTGGAGCTTGCCAGCTACGGGGCCAAGGTGCTTCATCCCCGCGCCGTGGAGCTGGGAGAGCTTTTTAATATACCGATTCTTGTGGCTTCCAGTTTCACCGAGTGTCCAGGAACCCTAATTCATGGAGGCATGGCTATGGAAGTGCGGAATAAGGTAAGAGGCATTGTTCACGACCTTAATGTG
Source organism: Dehalococcoidia bacterium (assembly GCA_014859165.1). Lineage (GTDB taxonomy): Bacteria > Chloroflexota > Dehalococcoidia > E44-bin15 > E44-bin15 > Kmv38. Next base: position 17,153 of record JACUUT010000018.1, on the reverse strand, counting down.
GCTAAGGTCACTATCCTCGGTGTCCCCGACCAACCTGGGATCGCCACAGCGATCTTCGAGCCTCTGGCAAAGGAGAATGTCAGTGTAGATACCATCGTCCAGAACGCCAGCGTGGAGCGAGTCACTGACTTAACCTTCACTGTGGCGAGAAGCGATCTGGGTAGGGCGATGAAAGTTGCCGAGCCGGTAGCTAAATCCATCGGAGCCAGAGGATGTATCGCCGATGCTAAGTTAGCTAAGATCAGTATCGTGGGAACGGGGATGCAGAACACGCCAGGCTATGCGGCAAGGATGTTCCGCGCCCTTTATGAGAGGGGGATAAATATCGAGCTAATTACCACATCGGAGATCAGGATCACCTGCATCATCGATGAGGCCAGGGTTGAAGAGGCCCTCCAAGCCTTACACAGGGCCTTCGAGCTGGAAAAAGGAGACTGAAAAAATGAACAAGTTACCGAGCTTAGATATTACATGTCACTAATCACCTGAACGACTACAATTGCTTGCCAATATCTTCTCTTTAGTGTATACTATTCAAAATTGATTTTAGGTTGGGAGGTGGCTCTTGGAGAACAATGCTTTCCCCAAATGCCTGAAATGTAAAGTTGGCAACCTGGTTCCGTTGTCTGATTTTGGCAGCCAGGGGGCGCCGATCCACTACAAGGCTTGGGTTTGCACCAATCCTGAATGTGGCTTCAACTTGAAGATCAGAAACGGAGATCTTTATGTGAATGAGCCTATCATAAGCGGCATAGGGCATAGCCCTAGGGCGCGCTAGTTGCAAGGGCTTTTGTTTGACATTGAGGGGAAGCTGGCTCATATTTCTTGTGAACCCAGTGGCTTTATTGATTCGGCTTGAAGGGATAGTTCTTGACCTCCTCTTTCCTCCTTGGTGCGTAGGTTGTGGGGCGGTGGGAAGTTTACTTTGTTCCTCCTGCCAAGCAGCGCTTCCTCGTCTCTCTCCTCCGCTGTGTGTTAGGTGTGGCAAACCGCTTTCTTTCGGAACCCTGTGTTATGAGTGTGAAAATCGTCCCCTGGAGATCGATGGCATTCGTTCCATTTTCCGCTTCGATGGGGCGGTGCGCCAAGCGATTCTCTCTTTTAAGTACAAAAATGTGAAGGCGCTGGCTGCTCCCCTGGCTCAGTTAATGAAAGAATATTTGTGCGCTCACCCCCTGCCTGGCGATGTATTGGTCCCCCTGCCCCTTCACCCTCGTCGGCTACGCCAGCGGGGCTATAATCAGTCCTCGCTACTGTCTGTTGAGCTGGGTAAGCTTGCTTCTTTGCCGGTGGTTGAGGGGTCGTTTGTTCGCCTTAAAAACACGCCTCCTCAAACAAGAACCAAAAGTGCCGCGGAGCGCCAAAGCAACGTAGTTGGCGCCTTTATCTGCCGAGATCAAAGACTGGAGTGGAGGCGCATTCTCCTCATCGACGATGTATGCACCTCAGGCGCCACCCTTGATGCTTGCGCCACCGCCCTGAAAGCGGCAGGGGCCACCTCGGTGTGGGGCTTGACGCTGGCAAGGGAGGTGTGAGGAGGTGGGGGCCCACTCTCATCATTTTCCTCGCTCTCATCGAGATCGCCCGGCTGGGGCATAATGATAAGTGTTGACAATGAAAGGGTGGCGAAGTAAACTAGCGCCGAAATAGGTTCGAAGCTGTTGAATGGGGCATTGCCTCGATTTATCGGGGTCATCATGGGGAAGAGTTAGCGGATTTAAGAACCACCCCGATGCATCGGGGTGGCATTGTTTTTTGAAGGAGCGAAATGGATGTCCTAAGCCAGAGCGATCCGGAGATTGCGGGGGCGATTCGCCGCGAGGAGGAGCGCCAGCGGCACAATATCGAGCTCATCGCCGCCGAGAACTACGCCTCGAAGGCGGTTCTGGAGGCTCAAGGCTCGGTTCTCACCGACAAGTACGCCGAGGGCTACCCCCGGCGTCGCTACTATGGGGGTTGTCAGGAGGTTGACCTGGTGGAGGAGCTGGCGAGGGAGCGGGCGAAGCGGCTTTTTGGGGCCGAGCATGCCAACGTCCAGCCCCACAGCGGAGCCCAGGCAAACATGGCCGCCTATTTCACCCTGCTCAATCCTGGTGATACGGTGCTGGCAATGGAGTTAGCCCACGGGGGGCATCTCACCCATGGCAGCGCCGTCAATTTCTCGGGCAGGTTGTATCGCTTTATTCCCTATGGGGTTAACCGTGAGAGTGAGAGGTTGGACTACGATGAGATCGAGCAACTCGCCAGAGAGCACAGGCCCAAGCTCATTGTGGCGGGCGCTAGTGCCTATCCTAGGGTCATCGACTTTGAGCGGTTTCGCCACATCGCCGACCTTGTTGGCGCTCATCTCATGGTGGACATGGCTCACCTTGCGGGGCTGGTGGCTGCCGGGGTGCACCCATCCCCCGTTCCCTATGCTGATATTGTCACCTCCACCACCCATAAGACGCTTAGGGGGCCGCGAGGTGGCTTCCTCTTATCCAAGGCAGAGTTTTCCTCCCGACTGGATGAGGCGGTGTTCCCGGGGATGCAAGGTGGCCCATTGATGCATGCCATAGCAGCTAAGGCGGTGGCCTTCGGCGAGGCGATGAGGCCGGACTTCGTAAGCTATCAGCGCGCGGTGGTGGAAAATGCCCGGATTTTGGCCAGTGAGCTCCAACGAGGGGGGATGCGCATCGTCTCCGGGGGCACGGATAACCACCTTATACTCATCGATCTCTCCAATATAGGGATCACAGGTAAGAAGGCTGAGGAAGCCCTGGACTCTGTAGGGATCACGGTTAATCGCAATGCCATACCCTTCGATACTCGCCCTCCCCAGGTTGCCAGTGGCATCAGGCTGGGCACCCCAGCGGTAACCACTCGTGGCTTTGGCCCTGATGAGATGAGGGGTATTGCTCAGCTCATCTTAAAGGTGCTCACCCCGATTTATCGGGGCGATGAGAAAACCTATAAGGAGGTACGCCGTGAGGTGGCGGATATTTCCCGTCGCTTCCCCGTGCCCGGGCTTGGTTAGTGAACTCGCTCAGATAGATGGGGGACGCCTCAAATTGTAGGGGGTTATCTTACGCATTAGGTTTGAGACATGCCCTGGCAATTCTTTATGTCATTGCGAGCGAAGCGAAGCAATCCCACAGGGAAAGGAAACCCAAATAGGAGATTGCTTCGGCACTTTGTGCCTCGCAATGACAAGGAAGTTATGTGTCACTAATGTACTGGACGAGTACAGTTAGTTGTTGCTAAGGACTTTTCATGATATAATAGCAAACATGGAGCTAGCGAAGGTGGGGGGTAATCGATTGCGCGACTACGAGCTGGTAGTGATCATCAGCCCGGAGGTCGCCGAGGAGGGAATTCCCGCCACCTTGGAGAAGATAAATCAATTTATCATTGGAAGGGGTGGTTCTATTACCGAGGTGAATCAATGGGGTAGAAGAAGGCTTGCTTATCCCATAAAGGATTTTGTGGAAGGAAATTATGTACTCACTCAGTTCAAAATGGAACCCAGGTTGACTGCCGAGCTTGAGGCAAGCTTGGGGATCTCGGAGGAGGTCCTGCGCCATCTGCTGATCAGATTGAGTGACTAGAGAAAGAGGTTTTGACATGGCGAGTTTGAATAAGGTGATGGTTATTGGAAACCTTGGAAGCGATCCTGAGATGCGCTTTACCCCCAGCGGGGACCCGGTAACCACTTTTTCTATTGCAACCTCGTGGACATCCACCACCCCTGAAGGGGAGAGAAGGCAGGAGACGGAGTGGTTCAGGGTGGTTGCATGGAGAAAGCTCGCGGAGCAATGCAATCAGTTCCTCTCCAAAGGTCGGCAGGCCTATGTTGAGGGAAGGTTGAGAACCCGTACCTGGGAAGGGCAGGATGGGCAGAAACGCTTTAGCAATGAGATTGTGGCCAATAAGGTGATTTTCCTTGGTCGTCCTGGGGTTGCCCCACTTCCTGAGGAGGGTGGTGAGGAGGGGCTAGAGCCGGAGGAGCTCCCCTTCTAAAGGAGTGGAGAGGGATTAAAAAATGCCTGCAAGAAGGACTGCAAAGCCGTCGAAAACCAAAAGAAGCGGCAGGAAGTTTATACCTAAGCGCAAGGTCTGCGCCTTCTGTGTTGCTCATGTTCAAACTATCGATTATAAGGATCCAGCGGCGCTCCGTCGCTATATCTCGGATCGGGGAAAGATCGAGCCTCGTCGCAGGACAGGCACCTGTGCCAAGCATCAGCGGGCTTTAGCTCTGGCAGTGAAGCGTGCGCGGCATCTTGCTTTGCTCCCCTTTACCCCAGACCATATCCGCAAGGCCGGTGGCGTTGGCTTACGAGACTAAACACCTTCTCCACCCTTCTCAGGAAGGGTGAGGTCCCCTTCGATAGCTTCTAAAGCCCCCGAGAGCGCTTTAGTGCGAAAATGGTGAGAAAAGGAAAGGCGCCACCGAAGCGAGAGATCACTAGGCGTCGCCTTGCCCGCTGGCAGCGTGAGAGGCGCAGGCGACGGATCATCATCACCCTGGGTGTGCTGATCATTCTCACTGTCATGGCAGTCATAGTCTACGGATTCTATACCACGAGCATTGCCCCGCCAAGGCGGTTGCTGTCAACTGTAAATGGCACCTCTATTACCGCAGGTGAGTATCGTGACGCGCTTCGCTTATACCCCTATTCGGGCTCTGCTGAAGCCCCCCTTTTAATGTTGGAGGAGAATGAGCTTGTGAGGCAGGGAGCTGAGGAGTTCATAGCGCAGGGGGCCCCTGCTGATGAACTGAGCGTCAGTGATGATGAGATCGACGAAAGGATCAAGGATATGCTCTTTCCGGAGGAAGAGGAGATAGATGAGGAGCTCTACCAGCAGATGCTCAGCAACATTGGGCTTACCGAGGAGGACTTTCGTGGGTTTATCGAGGCAAGCCTTTTGAGCGAAAAGCTGGATCAGCACCTGAGGGCTCAGGTTCCTGAGGTTGGTGTGCCTGTCACCCAGGTTCATGTGCAGGCGATCCTGGTGGCTACCGAGGAGGAGGCGAATGATGTCAAGGCGAGACTTGAAGGTGGTGAGGATTTTGCCGCTCTTGCCGCTGAGCTTTCTCTGGATGAGGCGTCCAAGGAGAATGGTGGCGACTTGGGCTGGCTGCCTCGAGGGATAATGAGTGAAGAGTTTGATGAGGTCGCCTTTAGCATCGAGATCGGTGAGGTGAGCCAGTCCTTCTCAACCGCTGAGGGCTATTATATAATCAAGGTGCTGGAGGAAGAGGAACGGGCACTTGATGAGGATGTGAGGGGGCAGCTCGAAGCTAACGCATTTTACTACTGGCTTGAGGAGCAGCGGGAGGAGAAGGTGGAGCGCAATCCCAACCTCGATCTAGATGCGATATACCGGTGGGCGCTGGGTCAGATTAGCTAGGGGGTATGAAAGTGGGGAAGAGGGAGAGCATTGGCATTGGGCTTTTGGGGCTGGGGGTGGTTGGCGGGGGCGTAGCTAAGGCGCTTATGGAGCGGGCGGAGGCGCTCGCTGCCCAGGTGGGCTGCCCGCTGTGCCTGAGGAAGATACTGGAGAAAGACCTGGCCAAGGCGCGCGCTTCCAAAATGGATACTGCGCTCTTTACCACCGACCCGGCAGAGGTCATCGGCGACCCGGATATCGATATAATAATCGAAGCTCTCGGCGGGGAGCGCCCCGCTTTGGATTTCATAAAAGAGGCTATGGGGAGGGGGAAGCATGTGGTTACCTCCAATAAGGAGGTCCTGGCCAAGCATTTCCCCGAGTTACTTTCCCTGGCAAAAGAGAAAGGGGTGGACATCCTTTATGAGGCCAGTGTCGGCGGGGGCATCCCCTTAATCGCCCCCTTCAAGCAGGACCTTCTGGCCAATAAGATCTCGGCGATCTATGCCATCATCAATGGCACCACCAATTACATCCTCACCAGGATGGCCTCCGAGGGGCTCGATTTCTCTTCGGCCTTAAAGCAGGCCCAAAAGTTGGGTTACGCTGAAGCCGACCCGACAAACGATATCGAGGGCATCGACGCCGCCTACAAGCTTGCCATACTTGCCACCCTGGCCTTTCATACCGAGGTTCGCCCTCAGGATGTCTATTGTGAGGGCATTTCCCGCCTCTCATCTCGCGACTTTCGCTATGCCAGAGAGCTGGGCTACGAGATAAAGCTCCTCGCCATCGCCAAGGAGAAGGATGCCTCCATTGAGGTTCGCGTCCACCCCGTCTTCCTTCCCGAAGACCTCCTTCTGGCGAAGGTGGATGGCGTCTATAATGCGGTTCAGGTGGAGGGCGACCTGGTGGGGCGGGTGCTGTTCTACGGACAAGGGGCCGGGGCTGCGCCCACCTCAAGCGCTGTGGTTGCCGATGTGATCAATATAGCTCGGAGGATCAACCTCGGGGTAACTATCACCCCCACGTTGCGGCTTGACCCCACAAAAAAGATTAAACCCATCTCGGAGATCGAGACAAGATATTATCTCAGAATGAGCACGGTCGACCGCCCCGGGGTGCTGGCCAAGATCTCCAAAATCCTGGGCGACAACCTTATCAGCATCTCCTCGGTGATTCAGAAGGAAAGCGATGTCTCAGCCGATGTGGCGGAGATCGTGCTCATGACCTACCCGGCCCAGGAGAGGGCGATGCAAAAGGCGATGGGAGAGATCGAGCGCCTCGATGTGGTGAGGGAGATCTCAAACTTCGTCCGGGTGGAGGACTGAAGGATGAGGTTGATAATAGTTTCCAACAGATTGCCCTTCACTGTAGTGGAAAAGGAAGGCGAGCTTTACTTTAAGGAGAGCGTTGGCGGTCTGGCATCAAGCCTGAGGGCATATACCGATTACTTGAAAACTTCAGGTGAGACGGATTATCTCTGGGTTGGCTGGCCTGAAATCGCTTTAGATGACGAATCATTAAAGGAAAAATTGAAATCCAAAGCTTTTTCCGAATTTCACGCTTACCCCGTTTTTTTCTCCGAAAAGACTATGGAAAAGTTTTATCACGGATTCTGCAATAGAACCCTCTGGCCCCTCTTTCACTATTTCCCCAGCTATGCCATCTATGATGAAGATTATTGGCAACACTATAGGCTGGTAAATGAAGCTTTCCGCGATGCGATTACGGAAATAGCAGGACCCAATGATATGATATGGGTGCATGATTACCACCTCCTGCTACTGCCCAGGCTTATCAGGGAAGAGATGCCTGAAAACCCGGTGGGGTTTTTTCTCCACACACCTTTCCCCTCCTACGAAATATTCCGGCTGCTTCCAGGAAAGTGGCGCAAGGAGCTATTGGAAGGGCTTTTGGGGGCCGATCTTATAGGCTTTCATACCCACGACTACACCGAATATTTCTTGAGGTGTGTGCTTCGCATCTTGGGTTATGACCATGAGATGGGGGAATTTATTGGAGAGGGGCGAATAGTCAAGGCGGATACATTCCCTATGGGCATAGATTTTCGTAGATTCTACCATTCTATGCGCAACCCGGAGGTCAAAAGGGAAAAGGCAAAGGTTAAGAGGACACTGACCGACTCTAAGGTTATCCTATCTGTGGATCGGTTGGATTACACTAAAGGTATCCTCAATCGGCTTCAAGCCTATGAGATGTTCCTTGACTGTAATCCACAGTGGCACAAGAAGGTGATTCTGGTTCTGGTAGTGGTTCCCTCTCGCACCGGGGTGGAGCACTACCAGCAAATGAAGAGGCAGATCGACGAGATTGTGGGAGGGATCAATGGGAGATTCAGCAGCCTTGATTGGACGCCAATATTATACCAGTACACCTCCTTGCCCTTCCATTCCCTGGCCGCTCATTACAGTGTTAGCGATGTGGCCCTGATTACGCCCCTAAGGGATGGTATGAACCTTATCGCCAAGGAATACGTGGCAACCAGAAAGGATGGAAGGGGCGTTTTGATTCTGAGCGAGATGGCAGGTGCTTCACAGGAGCTTGGTGAGGCCATCACGATAAACCCAAACAACAAGGAAGAGATCGCAGAAGCCCTAAAACAAGCGCTGGAAATGCCCAGAGAGGAGCAGGTAAGGCGCATCCAGATTATGCAGAGGCGACTGGAACAATATGATGTGGTTCGGTGGGGAGAGGATTTTCTTTCCCACCTGCTATCTGTTAAGGAAGCACAGAATAGATTTGACGCCAAAATAATCGGCCCTGATATTAGAGAGCAATTAATAAGGGACTACGAGAAGGCTAAGAGAAGGGCTATCTTCTTGGATTATGATGGAACGCTTGTTCCTCTTGCCTGGCACGCGGAATGGGCCAAACCCGGTGATGAGACCCTAAGCCTCATAAAATCCCTTTCCCAGGACCCCAAAACGGAGGTTGTCCTAATAAGCGGCCGCGATAAGAATACCCTTCAAAAGTGGTTTGGCGGCCTCAGCATAGACTTGGTAGCTGAGCACGGCGCATGGATTAGAGAAAAGAACGAGGACTGGAAGTTGATAAGGCCGTTAAGCGCGGAGTGGAAATCCCAGTTGCTTCCCATGCTAAAAAGGTATGCAGACAGGGTTCCGGGTTCCTTCGTAGAGGTGAAGGATTTTTCCGTCGCGTGGCACTATCGTAGAAGCGAGCCTGGGCTTGCTTCTATACGGGCAAAGGAGCTGACTGATGATCTCATCCATTTTGCTGCCAATGTTGACATTCAGGTGTTGCAGGGAAGCAAGGTAGTGGAAGTTGGAAGTGGCGGCGTGAACAAGGGGGCTGCCGCTATGCATCTTATTTCAAAGGGCACTTTCGATTTCATACTGGCAGTAGGCGATGATTGGACTGATGAGGATTTATTCAAGGCTCTTCCCGAAACAGCCTACTCCATCAGGGTCGGATTGACTTCATCTCATGCCAAATTCAATTTGCATGATCATACGGAAGTAATCCAACTCCTTGAGCAATTAACAAAGACGATCGAATACCGAAAGCGGCGCTTCCCTTGGCTTACCCGGGTGTTTGGCAAACGTTCGCCTAACTCATTGTAGGAAAATGAAACAAGGTGTTTTAGCTCGATACCGTGACTTTCTCCCCATCACCCCCAAGACCCCGATGATCACCCTGGGGGAGGGGGATACCCCTCTGGTCAGGTCGCGGCAGATGGAGAAGGAGATCGGCTGCGAGCTCTATTTCAAGCTTGAGGGGTGCAACCCCACTGGCTCGTTCAAGGACCGGGGGATGGTGGTTGCCGTGGCCAAGGCGGTGGAGGAGGGGTGCAAGGCCATCATGTGCGCCTCCACAGGCAATACCAGCGCCTCGGCGGCTGCCTTTGGGGCGCGCTTCGGCTTGCAGACCATCGTCATCGTCCCCAAGGCCGGCATCGCTCAGGGGAAACTGTCCCAGGCCCTTATTTACGGGGCCAAGATCATCGCCCTCGATGGCAATTTCGACCAGGCGCTGGATATAGTGCGCACCCTCACCGAAAAGCACCCCATCACCCTGGTCAACTCCCTTAACCCGAATCGCATCGAGGGGCAGAAGACCGCCGCATTCGAGATCGTGGATGCGCTGGGCGATGCCCCGGACTATCTCTTCATCCCGGTGGGCAATGCCGGGAACATCACCGCCTACTGGAAGGGGTTTGTCGAGTATCATGAGGCGGGTCGGTCAAAGGGGAAGCCGAGGATGATGGGGTTTCAAGCAGAGGGGGCATCTCCCATTGTTCAGGGGAGGGTTTTTGAGGAGCCAAAGACAGTAGCCTCGGCGATCAGAATCGGCAACCCGGCAAGCTGGCAGAGGGCGATCGCCGCCAGGGACGAGTCCGGAGGCATCATCGACTCGGTCACCGATGATGAGATCCTCGCTGCTTATCGGCTTCTCGCCACTTCGGAGGGCATCTTCGGCGAGCCCGCGTCGGCTGCCTCCTTAGCAGGTCTGATCAAGGTGGTGCAGCAAGGGGCGGACCTTAGGGCGAAAAGGGCGGTTTGTATCATCACCGGCGCCGGGCTGAAGGACCCGGACACAGCGATCGAATGCGCTCAACCTCCGGTCGAGCTCCCCCCGGAGATCGCTGCCATTGAGCGAGCATTGGGATTGGGCTAACGCGATGTATGCTAGGGTAATCATAAATCCTTTTGCTGGGGGTGGGACCACGGGGAAGAGGTGGCCCCAGATCAGCGAGCTGCTTAGGGAAGCTGGCCTCACCTTCGACCACGATTTCACCGAGGGAGTGGGGCATGCCACGCAGCTTACCAGGGAGGCGGTTACTAAAGGGTATGAGCTTGTGATCGCGGTGGGCGGCGATGGCACGGTGAACGAGGTGGTCAACGGCCTGGTCGATGAGGGGGACAAAGGGAGGGCAACCTTGGGCATCATCAGCATGGGCACCGGTGGTGACTCCGCTCGCTCTTTGGGCATCCCTCGCCATTATGCTCAAGCCTGCCGTCTCTTTTCGGACTTCAAAAGGCTCACCATCGACCTTGGCGCTGTGGAGTATGTGAGCAATAATCAGAGGGTGCGGCGGTTCTATATCAATACCGCAGGCTTGGGCTTCGATGCGGCCGTAGTGGAGCGCCAAAAAGGCTTCCCCGGGATTATTAGGGGCACCCTACCCTATGTAATCTGTTTGGTGCTCACCCTAGGAGGTTACCGCAACAAGAAGGTGAACCTGGATATCGAAGGGGCGAAGGAGGAGCAACGTGTCTTCACTGCCGTGGTCAACAATGGGCGTTACTTTGGCGGGGGGATGAAGATCGCCCCCGATGCCGACCTTTGCGACGGGCTTCTCGATGTAGTAGTTATTGGGGCTATGAGCAAACTCGAGTTCCTTTGGAATTTCCCCAGGGTCTATAGGGGGACCCATATCACCCACCCCAAGGTTAGGGTATATCGAGCGAAGGAAGTTGGGGTGGAGTCAGTGGAGAGGTTGCTCCTTCAAGTGGATGGCGAGCTTGTGGGGGAGGCTCCGGCGAGTTTTCGGGTGCTTCCTGGTGCTTTGACTGTTGCCATATAAAAAGGAGGGGGCTATGGGTAAAGTAAGCATGGAGGGCGTAGGACAGTTTTATCACCACTACCCAAGAGTAGCCACCATAGTTACCGTTCACGCCAAGGGAAAGGATAACGCCATGGCGGTAGCATGGCACTCCTCCATTTCCCTAAATCCTCCCCTCTACGGGATCTCCATTTCCCCGAGGAGGTTCACCCTTGAGTTGATCCTGGAGGCTGGGGAATTTGGGGTGAACTTTATGCCCATGGAGAAAGCAGAGCTCATTGCCTCGGTGGGCGGTAGCTCTGGGAGGGCGGTGGACAAGTTCCAGAGGTTTGAGATCGCCAAGGAGAAGCCGCTGAAGACCTCGGTGCCCATCTTGAAGGATGCCTATGCATCCTATGAGTGCAGGTTGGTGGAGCACAAAACCTATGGCGACCATGTATGGGTTGTTGGCGAGATATTGGCTTCTCACTTTGAGGAGGAGCTATTTACTACGGAGCAGTTGCTTGATCTAAAGTGCGTCTCCCCCACCCTTTACCTTGGGGCGGAGCTTTATACTACTGCGGCAAAAGATGCCATCCGATACCTCGACCGAAAGGTCTATGGGAAACGCTGAAAGGAGGTCCATTGGTCAACGAATGCAAGATCGAGCAGGCGGTGCTTTCCATAATAGAAGCTATTGGTGAAGACCCAAAGAGGGAGGGCTTGGCGGGGACACCAAGGCGCATCGCCGAGATGTATGCCGAGCTTTTCATGGGGATCGGCGCTGACCCCAGGGAGGAACTTGTGGTCGGCTTTGAGGAGGGGCACCACGAGATGGTGATCCTTAAAGACATCCCCTTCTACTCCATGTGTGAGCATCACCTTCTCCCCTTCTATGGGGTGGCTCATATCGGCTATATCCCCAAAGGGCGCGTTGTCGGTGCATCGAAGCTGGCCCGCGTTGTGGAGATCCTATCGAAGCGCCCCCAGATTCAGGAACGTCTCACCACCCAGATTGCGGAGACAATCGTTGAAGCCCTCGAGCCAGATGGGGTGGCGGTGGTGATCCAGGCGGAGCACATGTGTATGACCATTCGTGGAGTGAAAAAGCCGGGGGCAAACATCATCACCTCAGCCACGAGGGGGCTGTTTCGCACTAAGTCGGCTACCCGCTCCGAGTTCATGTCCCTGGTGCAGGGGCGCTAGCTTATTCCTGTCTGCCAAACGACCACACGGCTAGTGAGACCATTATCAGAGCGAACAGGGCGACTATTGCTATGTCCTCGGCGATGGACATCGGATGGCCAAATAGGCTCATGCCAAAGCCTGGCATCCCCGGCGGGGGCGTCGTAAGCGCCTGGCGTAAGGAGTCGATCGCGTAGGAGACTGGGTTTATCTTGACCGCACCATTCAGCCAGGAGGGCAGGAACTCAGTTGGAAACATTGCCGGAGAGATGAAGATCATGGGGAAGAGAAGAAGTTGCATAATTACCTGAAAGGTCTCCATGGATTTTATCCGGGAGGCGATGAGAATCCCCATGGCAGTGAGGGCAAAGGCCATAATAAACATCAGTGGTAGAATCAGCAGCACCTGGCCTATGGAAACGCTTATATGAACGAAGGGTATAAAAACGAGCATCAACACTCCCTGAATGGTGGCTATGGTTGCCCCACCAAGTGTCCTTCCAATAGCGACGGTGGTGCGGCTCATCGGCGCTACCATCACCTCCTTGAGGAAGCCGAACTCCCGGTCCCAGACGATTGAGACCCCAGACATGATGGCTGCCATGAGGACAACCATGCCGATGATTCCGGGGAACATGAACTCTATATAGTTGAAGTTTCCTCCTCCCCCCATTAGGCCGGTCATGCTGGAGGCTATCCCGCTGCCGAAGATGACCAGGAAAAGAAGTGGCATAATAAAGCTGCTAAGGAGGCGGCCTGTATTTCGCCAGAAGCGAAGCAGGTCGCGATACCAGATGATATACAATCCCCGTAGTTCTCTCAATGGGACATTCCACCTCCTCTACTCCGAGCGGTGCGCATCGCCCACTGCCTCCTCATCGCCGTATCCCCACCCGCCTCGTCGCGAATCTCATGTCCGGTGAGTTTGAGGAACACATCATCCAGCGTGGGGCGCCGCAGGCTTATACTATGCACCTCTGTTTTAAAGTTGCTTACCAAGAGAGGCATAAACTCCTCACCATTGGGGACTTCAAAGAAAACCCCCTCCCTATCCCACTGGGCATCGATGCCGAACCGGTCGTGAATCTCCGCTATTGCCACATCGATGTTCCCCGTCTTTAGGGTGATGATGTCGCCGCCAACCATCCTTTTCAGCGCCTCCGGGGTATCGAGGGCGACGATCTTGCCGTAGTCGATGATGGCAATGCGGTGGGCCACCGTTGCCTCATCCATGTAATGGGTGGTGAGGAACAGGGTGATGCCCTCGCGCTTTCTCACATTGAGCAAGTAGTCCCAGATGGCATAGCGTGTCTGAGGGTCAAGGCCCAGGCTGGGCTCGTCAAGGAAGAGGACCTTGGGGAAGTGAAGAAACCCGCGGGCAATTTCGAGGCGGCGTCGCATGCCCCCGGAGTAGTCCCTCACCGTCTTATTACGCACATCCCACAGGCCCACCAGTCGCAATACCTCCTCGATCCTCTGCTTTCTCACCGAAGCAGGGACACCGTAGGCGTAGGCGTGGATATAGAGATTTTGGACCCCAGTTAGGACAATATCGAGGCTCGGGTCCTGAAACACTACTCCTATAGAGTGCCGAATCTGGTTTTGCTGGCGCACCACGTTGAAGCCGTTGAGCGTTGCCCTCCCCGAGGTCGGTTTCATCAGGGTGCACAGGATATTGATGGTGGTTGTCTTCCCCGCCCCGTTGGGGCCGAGGAAGCCAAATATCTCCCCTTCCTCCACCTCAAAGCTGACATCATCGACCGCAACCAGGTCGCCGAATTTCTTGACCAGGTGCTCTACTTCAATAATCTTGCCCATGTTTCGCCCCTTAGGAAATAGCAAACCTATTTTACCACTTATGCAGGGTTCGTTAAAGAGAAACCTAGGCGAGATAGATTCTCCTCATCCCCTTGAGAAGCCAGGTGGGCACAGGCTCGAAGAGGCGCAGAAGCCCCTGGGCGGCAAGGCTTGAGAGGATGCCAATGGCCGCTCCTGCCACTACATCTAAGGGATAGTGCACCCCGACATAGACCCGTGCGAAGGCGAGGAGGGCAGCCATGAGTAACATAACGGCCCCTAATCCACCCCGCTTACTGAGCCAGACCCCGGTGGCAAAGGCGAAGGCAACCGCTACCGACTCGCTGGGGAAAGAGGGGTCGCCTCGCCCATAGGCGAGAAGGTTGACCAGAGCGGGATAGGCATCGGAGGGGCGAAGCCGATCGGGGCCAAATGCCATAAAAAGATGAATGGCCGCGCAGGCCAATCCCACCCCGAATGCAGCGCAAAGAACCGTCCTCTGGTTGAGCTCCCTCTGTGAAGCGCTCCGAAAGCCGACCCACAGGCTGATCAGGATAAGGGCCATAATGGTGAATATGAGGTAGTCATCGCCCACCAGTCTCATCAGCCAATCGAAGATGGGCACCTTCCCGGCAAATCCATTTATCCAGAAGAAAATGGTTTCGTCTGCGGAAACGATTGCGGAGATGATTACTCCTTTCTCTTCCGAAGGCTGCGGCGAACTGCTTGAAAGAATGTCATCTCTCTAAGAGCCTCCAGCCCAACGCTTCCCTCGTGAACACCCCTTTGGGAGGGCGCTATCTTTGATTTCACCATGGAAGAGATCAGGAAGGTGGTCAAAAGGGCACACACAAGGGCGAGCAGGAAGAAAACCACACATTCGCCCTCCCCCATAATGAGCCCGATGTCGGCGAGCTTGGGGTTAGACCAGCCGTAATGGAAAATATCGCCGAATGTAATAGCATAGGCAACTTCAGGATGGGGATTAGCCACAATGTAGAACCAGGAGAATCCCCCCACCACCGCCAGGGAGCCGAAGATGTATCCCCAAGTTGGCCTGCTGAAGAAGGATAACCCCCTTAAATTGTCATATGAGGCTACTATCTGCAATACCCCCAGAGAGGCGAGAAAGATGAAAAGGAAATACTCTAAGGCGAGCTTCAGCACTTGCTACTTATTCCCCTTTCGTTGACCTGGGCAGGCAGATGTCTGGTGGTGATGTAATGGGTGAAACCCACCAGGCAGGGAAGAGCGATACAGTAGGCGATCAGCGCTCCCGATGCCCCCAATAGCCAGGCTACCAGCGGCAGGGGCACGAACAAGAAGACCGAGGTTAAGATGACATTGCGGCTAATGAGGAAGGGCACCGCCGCTATCCCGAAGACAATGAGCATCTCACGGGGCATCAGCGTTAGTAGTACGCCGACGGTGGTAGCCTCTCCCCTTCCACCCCTGAATTTGAGAAAGATGGGCCAGTTATGTCCTGCCACCGCAGCCAGACCTGTCAGGAGCAGGGCTGGCAGGGGAACCCCTAGCGCCTCGGCAATGAGTAGCGCCGTTGCCCCTTTGCCCACATCAATTATGCCGACGGCGATGCCGGCTCTGGCACCCAATTCGCGAAAGGCGTTGACTGCGCCCACATTCCTGTCGCCCACTTCTCGGATATCCACCCCTTTTAGCAAGCGACCGGCAATATAGGCTGAGGGGATAGCACCGATGAGATAAGCTGTGATAACCACCGAGATGGAACTCCAGATCATCACCTTTGTCCCCCTTTGTTCATGCCTTAACCAGCTTATAGGCCGGGGTGCACCAGGGAAGGTATTTCTTGTTTCTGCTCATTATCACATCGAAGTATAGGTCCTGAAGCTTCTTGGTTATCTCACCCACCTCTCCGCTTCCCACCTTGCGGTGGTCGATCTCAGTGACCGGGGTGACATGGGCTGCGGTGCCGGTTAGAAAGCATTCATCGGCGGTGTAAAGCTCACTGTGGTCGATGTGTCTCTCAATGGTGTTGATGCCCAGCTCCTGGTGCGCCAGCTTGATGACGGTGTCGCGAGTGATCCCGATAAGGATATTATCGGAGCTTGGTGGCGTAACAAGCTTTTCATCGATCACCAGGAAGATATTCTCCCCACTCCCCTCTGAGACGTGCCCATCCTGGGTCAGAAGTATGGCCTCATCGAAGCCATTCTCAAATGCTTCCGTCTTTGCCAGGGCGCTATTTACATAGAGCCCGGTGATCTTGGCTCGTGGAGGGATCATATTATCGTCGATGCGCCGCCAGGAGGAGACGCAGCATTTTGCCCCCTTGCTCACGTCCAGATAGGCGCCGAACGGAGTGGCGAAGAGAAGGAAGCCGTCCTTTAGGTTGTGAAGCCTCACCCCCACCTCTTCGGAGCTCTTGTAGGCTATGGGGCGGATGTAGATGTCCTCTCGATAGCCACACATTTCCGCCAGTTTTACGGTGAGCTTGACAAGCTCATCGATGGTGTATGGGATTTCTATCTTGAGCACGCGGCAACTCCTGAACAGCCTTTTGTAGTGATCTGGGAGGCGAAAGAGGTGCATCTGTTCCTGCTCCTCGTTCCAGTTGCCCCGAATCCCCTCGAAGCAGGCGGTGCCGTAGTTGAAGGCGTGGGTCATTATCCCGATCTTGGCCTCAGAGAGGGGCACGAACTTTCCATTGAAAAAGGCATAGGGGGGCATTTAGGTCTCCTTTTATGAGAGGTTGTGGCAATTATAAACCACTACAGATGGGAAAACAACCCCCTTTGCATTGGGGAGAACGCTTGTAGGGACGCGAGTTAGTCGTTGAGGTTAGGTATCTCCAACCTTTGTCCACTGTCGGGGATGCCGAGGAGTCCTGTTGACACTGGTCTAAACTGGCAAGGTATAATATTTTTGTGGGAGCGATGAACTCGGGCTCGTATTGGGTCACTTGAGCCTGAGGGAGCAAGTAGTGAAACCGACCACCATAAAGTGGTCGGTTTTTTTGTTGCTTCAAGATAGTCCAGTATGGCAAGAGTCAACATCGTGCTAACGGTGCCCTCCTCATGCGGCCCCGATTTATCGGGGCGTCGCAAAGATGATATTTCCTGCGGTGGCATCTTTGCCTGTATCACCGCCCATGAAAAATGGGAGGTTTCTTATTATGAGACGAAGCTTGACTAGTAGCTACCCCGATATATCGGGGGAAGGAAGAGAAAGGAGGAAGGTATGAGAGACTTACTCGCTTCCTTAGGGCTTATTGCCGGTGCAGCCCTAGCGCTGG